>NZ_QKSG01000017.1:0-29478 GCF_003234035.1 Curtobacterium sp. MCPF17_031
CACGGGCGGCCTGCTCGTCGGCACCGCCACCATCACCGCCCAGATCAAGTAACACCCCGATCTGACACACCACGACAACGCCGCCCCGCACCCGCGAGGCGGCGTTCTCGCACGCACCCACCGTGCCACTGTGCGAGGGTGCGGGCATGGCCTCTCCGCAGACGCTCGACCTCGGCGACCGCCGGCTGTTGGCCGCGTGGGCTGTGGACTGCGCCGAGCGAGTCCTCCCGCTGTTCGAGCGCGCGGTCCCCGAGGACGCCCGTCCTCGCGATGGGCTCGCACGCACCCGGGCCTTCGCTCGGGGTGACATCGAGGCGTCGGACATGATCCGCCGGCGCTTCGAGACCGGGCGCGCTGCCTCGGTCGTCCGCGATCCCGCCGCACGGGCAGCCGCGTTCGCCGCAGGCCAGGCCTCCGGTGTCGCCCACATGAGCGCCCACGCGCTCGGGGCCGCCGCCTACGCCGTACGCGCCGCCGGGCTGGGCCGCCCCGACTCGGACGAGCTCGGCTGGCAGATCGCGCACATGGACGCCGGCGTCCGGGGCGCACTGCGCCGTCTCCCCCTGCTGGGGACCGACTCGTCCGGGCCGCTCGGGTCCGGCCTGTTGGCCTCCGGCGGCCTCGCCGTCACCATCCGTGCGCTCCAGGCGTCGGTCCTCGAAGCTCCTTGACCGCTGGCGCTCACGATCCGGGAGGCGTGTCCCGGCACCGCGGCACCGCTACACTCCCGCGAAGGGGCGCGACCGCGTGCTCCCGGAAGGTGGGGGACGTGTTCGGGAACCTCGCTGGTGAGCACATGGCCGTGCTGCTCGTGCTCGTGCTGCTGGAGGTCGGAACGCTCGTGCTGCTCTGGCGCGACCGGACCCGCTCGCAGCTGACGAAGGTGGTCTGGACCGTCGTGGTCATCGCGCTCCCGGTCGTCGGCGCACTCGGCTTCCTGGTCAACTGGGCACTGGGTCGACTCGCCGACCGGCTCAACCGCGCGCACTGACCGAGGCTCAGGGCCGGTAGTCAGGCCGCTGCTCGTAGAGCTTCCGCTGGCCGTCCAGGTCGTGCGTGTGCGCGCCGGACATCGCGCCGATCGTCTTCGCCACCGACTCGAGGACGAACACCAACCCTCGAACCACGTTCCCCAGGATCCGCACGACGGTCCTTCCTCGTCCTGCGAACCGTACCCCCGCGGCCGGGTACACGTCGAGACACGCCCGTCAGTGCTCGACGCCGCCTGCACACCGAGACGCCGCGGACCCCGGCGGCGTCCCGGGACGAAGGGGGCGTTTCACGGACGGGAGCGCCCGCCTACCAGACGCTCCCGCAGCCGGGCCGCCAGCTCGCCCTCGTCGGCCGTGACGAGCCTCCCGTCCCGCACCACCACGCGCCCACCGACGACGACGTGCTTCGGCCGCCGTCCCGGTGACGCCCACAGGAGGCCCGCGACCGGGTCCGCCACACCGGCGTCGGTGACCCCGGACACGTCCCACACGCAGAGGTCGCCCGCCGATCCGGTGCCGAGGTGACCGAGCTCCGGCCTGCCGAGACCGACGGCGGAGCCCTCGGTCGCCATCCCGAGCACCTGGCGTGCCGGTAGCTGCGGCCCGACCAGCGCGGACACCTGCATCGCGAGCCGAGCGTCGGCGAGCAGGTGTCCGGCGTCGTTGCTGCCACCGCCGCTCGTGCCGAGGCCGACCGGCACACCCGCGGCGGCGAGCCGGGCGACCGGCGCGATCCCCCACCCCATCGGCACGTCGCACCCCGGCGCGTGCGTCGCGGTGACACCGGCGGTCGCGAGGCGCTCGATCTCGTCGTCGGTGACGTCGCAGAGGTGCGCGATCGTGACGTCCGGCGCGAGCCACCCCCACTCCTCGAGCAGGTCGAGCGGCCGCCGGCCGTACCGTTCGAGCGCGATCGCCGTGTCGACCTGTTCGTTCGCCTGCGTCCGTCGACGGAGGCCGTGCTCCGCGGCGACCTCGCCGAGCGCCCGGAACGTGCCCTCTCCGTCGGAGTGCACGCCGGCCGGCCCGACTGCGACCTGCAGTCGGCCGTCCGGGTCCGTCCCGTCGACGGCGTCCTCGTGCAGCAGCGCACGGACGATCGCGTCCGCCGACCCCGCCGCTCGTGACGGGTCGTCCCGCGCGCTCCCCCGGACGAAGACGAGCCGGCCGCCGAGACCGCGGACCGCGTCCACGGTCGCTGCGGCGAGCGCGACGGTCCCGTCGGGGCTCGCGTCGGTCGGCCAGTTCAGGTGGTGGTCTGCGATGGTCGTGACGCCGGACAGGAGGCCCTCCGCGGCTCCGACCGACGCCGCGACCCCGTAGAGCTCGGGGTCGTGGCCCGCGGCGGTGTACGCCTGCGCCATGGTGGGGAGCCAGTCCGCCATCGGCACACCACGGGTCCCGGGGAGCGTCCGGAAGGCGGTCTGCAGCAGGTGGTGGTGCGCGTTGACGAGTCCGGCGGTGACGACGCAGCCGGAGGCGTCGAGGGTGGTCGCGACGCTGCTGCCGTCGTCGACGACCACGTCACCGTCGTGTTCGGTGCGGGGATCGACGAGGACGCGGAGGGCACTGGTGACGGTCAGCATGCAAGCGTTTGTAGCAGGGCGCTGTTTCGTGCTCGTGACGCCCGTCGTTCCGGCGGAGGCATGCTGCGAGCGGGGGAAACCGGACGGTGACACCGGCGAAACACGCGGTCCCTAGGGTCCCCCCATGACCCAGACCCTGATCCGCGGCGGGTGGGTGCTGACCGCCGCCCCCGACCACTCCGAGACCCCGTCCGCGATCCGGGACGGCGCGGTGCTCCTCGACGGGGACCGGGTCGCCGCGGTCGGTGTGTTCGCCGAGCTGTCGGCAGCACACCCCGGTGCGACGATCCGCGGCGGGGCGCACGATCTGGTCACGCCGGGCTTCGTGAACACGCACGGGCACTTCAGCGAGGGGCTCATCACGGGCATCGGCTCGCAGTACACGCTGTGGGAGTGGCTGAACGCCCTCATCTCCCACGTGAACCCGGTGATGACGCGGGACAAGGCGTACGCGGGCACGATGCTGCAGGGCATCCAGATGCTCCGGAGCGGCGTGACGACGGCGAACGACATGTTCTGCTCGGACCCGATCGCCGGAGAACCGGCGACCCCGGGGGTCGTGCAGGCGCTCGAGGAGCTGGGCCTGCGCGGAGTGGTGTCGTTCGGGTCCGGGGACGTCGACCGCGGCTTCGGTCCGGCACCGATCCTCGAGGAGTTCGACGCCCTGCGCGAGGCCGCCGATGCCAGCCGGTACAGCACGTTCCGTGTGGGGATGTCCTCGATCGGCCGGTACTCGGACCAGGCCTGGCAGGAGCACATCGACTACGCGGTCGACGGCGGGCACGGCATCCACGTGCACGTGCACGAGGTCCGCGAAGAGGTCACCGCAGCCCGCCAGCGCACCGGCAAGACGGTCGTCGGGCACGCCGAGGCGACGGGGATGTTCCGGGTGCCGGTGATCGCCGCGCACAGCGTCTGGATGGACCGGGAGGACCGCGAGACCTACGCCGCGAACGGGGTCGGCGTCGCGCACAACCCGGTCGCCAACGGCATCCTGGCGAGCGGCATCGCGCCGGTCGCGGAACTCCGGGCGCTCGGCATCCCGGTCGGCATCGGCGTCGACGGGCCCGCGTCGAACGACTCGCAGGACTTCCTGCAGGCGATGAAGACGGCGGCGTTGCTCGCCCGGATCCGGGACCTGCAGGCGACCGCGATGAGCGCCCGGGAGGCGTTCGAGATGGGGACGATCGGCGGGGCGACGGCACTGCGGATGGACGCCGAGATCGGGTCGCTGGAGCCGGGCAAGCGTGCGGACCTGGTCGTGTTCGACGGGGAGAGCCCGACGCTCGCGAACGTGCACGACCCGTTCCAGGCGGTCGTGTTCGTCGCCGGCAGCCGCGAGGTGAAGGACGTCTGGGTCGACGGTGAACTGAGCCTGGCGGACTTCGAGGTGACGCGCGTCGACGTCCAGGAGGCCGTGGCCCGCGCCCGTCCGCTGGCTCGCCAGCTCGTCGAGCAGGCCGGGCTCGAGCGTCTCTCGGCGCTCACCGGTGCACCGGTGGAGCACACCGAGCGACCCTGACTGAGCCGACCCGCGGCGGACGGGAGGCCCTGCTCGCGTCCGTACCCGAGCCTCCCGTCCGGTGGTCAGAGTTCGAGCACCAGCCGCGGGCAGCCTCGCCTGGCGCGGGAGACGCAGACCATCATGGTGCGGTCGTCAGCCTGCTCCGCCGGGCTGAGCACGGTGTCGCGGTGGTCGACCGCGCCGTCGAGGACGGGGGTCTCGCACGTGCCGCAGGTGCCCTCGCGGCAGGACGACAGGACGAACGCGCCGGCGTCCTCCGCGACCTCGAGCAGGGTGCGGTCGGCCGGGACCGTGACCGTGACCCCGGTGAGGGTGAGCTCCACCTCGAACGACTCCCTCGGGGCGTCGACGTCAGCGGCGGGCTCGAACCGCTCGACCCGGACGCTGCCCGCGGGCCAGTGCGCGGCGGCGGCCTCGACCGCGTCCATCAGGCGGCGGGGGCCGCAGCAGTAGACGACGGCGTCCCGGGGCACCGCGAGGAGCGAGGCCACGTCGATCCGGGTGCCGTCGTCCGCGACGGCGAGCGCCACACGGTCCGGGTGGGCCACGACGAGTTCGTCGGCGAAGGCCATCCGGTCCCGGGTGCGGCCGGCGTAGTGGAGCTCCCACGGGGTGCCGCCAGCCTCGGCGGCGGCGATCATCGCGCGGATCGGGGTGATGCCGATGCCGCCAGCGACGAAGACCGCGGGCCGGTCGGGGTCGAAGCCGAAGTGGTTGCGCGGGCCGCCGACCAGGACCTCGTCGTCGACACGGAGCGTGTCGTGCACGGCGACGGACCCACCTCGCCCGGAGGCTTCGCGGAGGACGGCCACCCGCCAGTGCCCGTCGGGGGTGGTGGTGACGAGCGAGTACTGCCGTTCGATGCCGGGCGCCACCTCGAGGTCCACGTGGGCCCCGGGTTCCCACTCAGGCAGGGCGACGCCGTCGACCGACGCGAGGTCGAGGACGACGACGTCCTCAGCCACCCGCTGCCGGTCGGCGATCCGCATCCGGAGCCGGTCGTCCGGGGAGTCGACCAGACCGGCGCTCATGACGCGGCTCCGGCCCGCGGGGTCTCCTTGACGACGATCATGTGGAACGCACTGCCGTCGGCGCTGCACCAGCGGTGTCCGGTGCCACCCCGGTAGTAGGCCGAGTCGCCGGGGCCCAGGCGCAGCACGTCCTGGCCACGGAGGTCGAGCAGGACGTCGCCTTCGAGCACCGTGAGGAACTCGTCCTCACGGTGCTCGAAGTACTCGCCGAGGTCGGTGTCGTCGCCCTTCCACTCGAGCGGCTCGAAGGCGTGCGGGCCGGCGTGCACGAGGAGCCGCGCCTCGCCGCTGGAGAACGGCCCGCGGGCACCCTCGTCGGCGCGGAGCACCTCGGGTCCTCGGTCGTCCGGCTCGTCCCGGGCCGGGGCGCCGGCGGCGAGGAGTGCGACCTGGGTGGTGTCGAGCGCGGTGGCGATCTTCTCGAGCGACACCATGCTGGCGCGGGAGTGGCCGCGTTCGACCTGGCTGAGGAACGGGTGCGAGAGCCCGGTGCGCTCGGCGAGCTGGACGAGGGTCAGTCGTGCCGAACGCCGGAGTGCCCGGATGTGCTCGCCCACGAGACGGGCCTGTTCGTCGACCACCCGATCGGCCTCGGGAGCGTCCGGTGGCAGGTCGGCGTGGGGCAGGAGGTCGGTGGGCATCGCGCTCCGATCGTGGTCCGGACCAGCGGGCCGTTCCGTGCATCCCATCTCGTCACAGTCGGCAACCGGAGCGAAACGGGTGAGAAACACGACCCACCTAGCATCGTGGATGTTGATGCGATCAACATTGTCACACACGATCGAGAGGGCCCCTTGGACGAGTCACTGCCACGCCCGATCACCCTCCTGCGGTCCGCGCTGCTGTCCGACGGCGGACTCGTGGACGTCGCGATCACCGGCGACATGGTCACCGAGGTGGCACCGGCCGGCAGCCTCGCCGCGTCCGCGGAGGGCACGCTCGACCTCGAGGGTCGCCTGCTCCTCACCGCCCCGGCCGAACCGCACGCCCACCTCGACAAGGCCCTCAGCGCCGACCGGATCAACCCGCCGCTCGGTGACCTGGGCTCTGCGATCGCCGCCTGGGCCGCCTACGCCACGACGATGTCCGTCGACGAGATCGCCGACCGGGCACGGACCGCGGCCCTCGCGCTGCTGGCGGCCGGCACCACCGCGGTCCGCACCCACGTGGACGTCCTCAGCCACGGTGGGACCGGAACGGTCGCCGACGCCGTCCGTGGCGCCCGTGCCCTGGTGCAGGTCCGGGACGAGCTCGCCGACCTGATGGACATCGAACTCGTCGCACTGGCCGGGCCGCTCGCGCCGGACGAGCACGTCGAAGCGGTGCTCGACCTCGGCGTCGACCTGGTCGGTGGCGCCCCGCACCTCGCCGAGGACCCGCTCGCCGACGTCGACCGACTCCTGGCGATCGCACACCGCCGCGGTCTCGGCGTCGACCTGCACGCCGACGAGAGTCTCGACGGACCCGTCACCCTCGACCACTACGCCCGCGCCGTCCGCGACTGGCCGCGCGACCGGCAGTACTCCGCCGGGCACTGCGTGCGACTCGGCACCCTCGGACCGGAGCGCCTCGCCGAGGTCGTCGCCGACGTCGCCGCCGCGGACCTCGGCGTCATCACGCTGCCGATCACGAACCTGTACCTGCAGGGATGGCAGCACCCGGTGTCGACCCCCCGCGGGTTGACCGCGATCCGGGCGCTCCTCGCCGCCGGGGTCCGCGTGGCCGCCGGCGCCGACAACGTCCGCGACCCGTTCAACCCGGTCGGCCGGAGCGATGCCCTCGAGACCGCGTCCCTGCTCGTGACCGCCGGGCACCTGACGCCGGACGAGGCGTACGCGATGGTGAGCGCCACCGCCCGGAGCGTGATGGGCCTCCCGGCCGCCGGTCCCGTCGTCGGAGCGCGCGCCGACCTGCTCGCCGTCGCCGCGACCAGCGTCACCGACGCGGTGGCGAACGCCCCCGCCGACCGGATCGTCCTGTCCCGCGGACGACTCGTCGCCCGCACCGAGGTGCGGCGCACCGTCGCCCGGACACGAACCGTCAGCACGGAACGCACGTCCGTCGCCCAGCTCGTCCCCTGACCCCCGTCCCCGTTCCCTGACCGCGCACGACCATGCACGAGAACACGAGGTAGCCGTGACCACCACCGCACCAGCTCCCGTCACCACGACGGACACGCTGCTCGACTTCCGGAACGTCGAGATGACGTTCCCGAACGGCACCGTCGCTCTGCAGGGCGTCGACCTGACCGTGGACCGCGGCCAGTTCGTCTCGGTCGTCGGCCCCTCCGGGTGCGGCAAGTCGACGCTGCTCCGGATCGCGTCCGGGCTCGAGACGGCGTCCGACGGCACCGCGGGGGTCGCCGCCGACCGGATCGGCTACGTCTTCCAGGACGCCACGTTGCTGCCCTGGCGGAACGTGCAGGGGAACGTCGAACTGCTCGCCGAACTCGGTCACGTCCCGAAGGCCGAGCGGGCCGCGAAGGCGAAGCACGCCATCGACCTGGTCGGCCTGAACGGCTTCGAGACGAACCTGCCGAAGCAGCTCTCCGGCGGCATGCGGATGCGCGTCTCGCTCGCGCGGTCGCTGACCCTCGACCCGGAGCTGTTCCTGTTCGACGAACCGTTCGGCGCCCTCGACGAGATCACGCGCGAGCGCCTCAACGACGAACTCCTGCGGCTGTTCGTGGAGCAGCAGTTCGCCGGGCTGTTCATCACGCACTCGGTGTCCGAGGCCGTGTACCTGTCCACCGAGGTGATCGTGATGTCCGGCCGTCCGGGCAGCATCGTCGGCCGC
The DNA here is from genome assembly GCF_003234035.1 of Curtobacterium sp. MCPF17_031. NCBI lineage: Bacteria > Bacillati > Actinomycetota > Actinomycetes > Micrococcales > Microbacteriaceae > Curtobacterium > Curtobacterium sp. MCPF17_031. Next base: position 7,931 of record NZ_QKSG01000017.1, read on the forward strand.
TTCGACGTGCCGTTCCCGATGCCGCGCGACCCCGACATCCGCTTCACCCCGGAGTTCGCCGAGCTCGTCGGCGAGGTCTCGCACGCTCTCCGGGAAGGACACCGCTGATGGTCACGCTCCAGGAGGTCGCCGAGGCCCGCACCACGCGCGCCGCCGCCCGCCGCTCCACCCCCCGCAGTCGGCGGTCGGTCACCTGGTGGCAGCCCGTCGTCGTCCTCGGTGTGCTCGTCGCCGTCTGGTACGCGGTCGCCGCCTACTACGACCACGTGCGGAGCCTGGCGTTCCTCGTGCCGTACCCGCACCTGGTGCTCAAGGCGATCGTCGCGCCGACCGGGATGAACGGGGCGCCGTCGACCTTCGGCCACGACCTCTGGACGGCACTCGGCCGGACGACGGTCGTCTCGCTCACCGGGCTGGCCTTCGCGATCGTGATCGGCGTCCTCTGGGCGATGGCGATGGCGCAGGCGAAGTGGCTCGAGAACTCGCTCTACCCGTACGCCGTGGTACTGCAGTGCGTGCCGATCCTGGCGCTCGTACCGCTCATCGGCGCCCTGTTCGGCTACGAGTTCACCAGCCGCGTCATCGTCACGGTGATGATCGCCCTGTTCCCGATGGTGTCGAACACGCTCTTCGGGCTGCAGTCCGCCGACCGGGCGCAGCACGAGCTCTTCCGGCTGCAGCGCGCCGGCCGGTTCGCCCGACTCGTGAAGCTGCAGGTCCCCGCCGCCCTGCCGTCGATCTTCGTCGGCCTGCGCACCTCGGCCGGCCTCAGCGTCATCGGCGCGATCGTCGGCGACCAGTTCTTCCAGCGCGGCAACCCCGGCCTCGGCGTCCTCATCCAGGTGACCGCGTCACGGCTGATGGGGCCGGAGCTCTACGCGACCATCATCATCGCCTCGCTCTACGGCGTCGCGGTGTTCCTGGTCTTCGGCCTGCTCGGCCGCCTGGCCGTCGGCCGCTGGCACGACTTCGGCTGACGGTCCCACCGTCGCCCGACCCCTGACCCCTCCCTCCCACAGCACCCGCCCCCAGCACCACGAGACCCGCACCACGATCGGAGCCTCCATGCGCACCACCACCCGAATCGGCGCTGTCACCGCCGCCCTCACCGTCACGGCCATCGCCCTCACCGGCTGTGCGAGCGGTTCGGCCAGCAGCGCCACGACGACTGCCGCGACGACCGCGGCCACCGGCCCCGCCGTCGACCTCTCCGGCGTCTGCCCGGCGACCGTCGTCGTCCAGACCGACTGGAACCCCGAGGGCGACCACGGGCACCTCTACCAGATGCTCGGCGCGAACCCGACGATCGACGCCTCCGGTAAGAAGGTGACCGGCGACCTCGTCGCGAACGGCAAACCGACCGGCGTCAAGCTCGAGGTGCGCGCCGGCGGCCCGGCCATCGGGTACTCGAAGGTCAGCTCGCAGATGTACCAGGACAAGTCGATCACCCTCGGCTACGTCTCCACCGACGAGGCCGTCTCGTTCTCCGACAAGCTGCCCACGACGGCCGTCTTCGCCGAGAACGACCAGTCCCCGATGGTCATCATGTGGGACCCGAAGACCTACCCCGAGGTCGACAGCATCAAGAGCCTCGGCAAGGCCCTCGAGAAGAAGGACGGCGTCGTCCGCTACTTCAACGACGCCGCGTACATGTCCTACCTGCAGGACTCCGGCAACCTGCCGAAGAGCGTCCTCGACGGCAGCTACGACGGCACCCCGTCGAAGTTCGTCTCCGCCGGCGGCAAGGACGCCCAGCAGGGCTTCGCGACCGCCGAGCCGTACGTGTACCAGCACCAGGTCCCGGCCTGGGGCAAGAAGATCTCGTCCGCTCTCATCTCGACCACCGGCTGGAACCCGTACCCCGAGACCATGTCGATCCGCTCGGGTGACAAGACGAAGCTGGCCCCCTGCCTGAAGGCACTCGTCCCGGTCATGCAGCAGGCCGACGTCGACTACCTGACGTCCCCGGGCGCGACGAACGACCTCATCACGCAGCTCGTGCAGCAGTACAACAACGGCTGGACGTACGACTCGAAGGTCGGTGCCTTCGCGGCCGAGCAGATGCGGAAGCGCGGCATCGCGACCGACGGTGACAACGGCTACGTCGGCGACATGGACGAGAAGCGCATGTCCGACTTCATCGCGAAGGCCACGCCGGTGTTCTCCGGATCCGACGGCGGCATGAAGGAGGGCCTCGCGCCGTCCGACCTCTACACGAACGAGTTCCTGGACAAGTCGATCTCCCTCGGCTTCTAGGTCGTCCCGTCACCGGTCGGCTCGCCGACCACCCACCGGACGGGAGGCGCGGGGCACGTCCGCCGCCTCCCGTCCGGAACCCGAAACGCGCAGCAGCCATCAGGAGCAAGCATGACCACCGTCACCCCGGCCACCGTCGGCACCGCCTCCCCAGCCACGCTCGAGGCGCTCCGCGCCGACCTCGTCACCCTGCTCGGTGAGCGCGGCGTGAGCGCGGACCAACGCACCCGTGAACGCGCCTCGGTCGACGAGGCCACGATGAGCCCGATCCTCAGCGAGCAGCTGCCGCTCGGCCTCGCGGACCTCGTCGCCTCCCCCGCGAGCGCCGACGAGATCGCCGCCACGCTGGAGGCCGCGATCCGCCACGGGGTGCCCGTCACCACCCGCGGCAAGGGCACCGGCAACTACGGGCAGGGCATCCCGCTGCACGGCGGTCTGGTGCTCGACACCTCTCGGGCGCGCGCCGTCGTCGAGGTCAGCGACGGCTGGATCACCGCCGAGGCCGGCACCACGATGGTCGCCCTCGAACAGGCGGCAGCGGCGGCCGGTCAGCAGCTCTGGATGTACCCGTCGACGGCGCAGTCCACGATCGGCGGCTTCCTCTCCGGCGGCTCCGGTGGCACCGGCTCGATCGCGCACGGGTCGAACTGGCAGGGCTTCGTGACCGCGCTCGACATCGCGCTGCCCGGCGAGCCGGGTCTGCTGCACGTCGAGGGCGACGCGGCACAGCCCTTCGTGCACACCTACGGCACGGCCGGCGTCATCGCCCGAGCCACGGTCCGGCTCGAACCGCTGCAGGACTGGCGGGCCGTGTACGCGTCCTTCCCGAGCTTCGAGCAGGCGCTCGTCGCGGTCCGGACGCTCCGCGGGCTGACACCCGTGCCACGCCTGGTCAGTGCCGACCGGGCCGTGATCGCCGGGACCCTGCCGAAGGACGCTGCGATCCCCACCGACCGGGCCAGCCTGCGCGGCATCATCGACGCGACGGCACTCGACGAGGCGCACGACCTCATCACCTTCGCCGGCGGCACCGTCGAGGACGTCCGGGAGGGCCTGCAGCAGACCACGAAGGTGTCCATGCTGTCCTACAACCACCCGATCTGGTGGCTGAAGCGGAACACCCCCGACACCGAGTACTTCCACGTCGAGGTCGGTGGCGAGGCGCTGATCGACCGGATCGCCGAGGTCGAGGCAGTCTACCCGGGCGGGATGCTGCACATCGAGGCGGCACACGTCGGCCCGATCGGCATGCTCACCGCGCCCTACACCGGGGCGGAGGACGTCTACGCCGGCTACCCCGTCCTGCGGGATCTCGGAGTCCGTGTCCACAGCCCGCACCAGTACTACGTCGACCACGGGGTGGAGGAGCTGCTCGCCCTCAAGCAGCGCACCGACCCGCACGGGCTGCTCAACCCCGGTCACGTCATCGACCCCGCGCTCGTGCAGTCCGGCGGGTCCACCGCCTCGGCCCAGCCCGCCGTTCCCGGGTTCGGCAAGTGAGCGGCACGCGCAAGCTCGCCGAGCTGTCCGGGCCGGCCGTCGCCGCCGGCTTCACGGCGGACACCATCGTCGTCCAGCCCACCGGAGCGGTCGAACACCACGGCCCGCACCTGCCGCTCCTGACGGACTTCCTGCTCGCCGACCACATCGGCGGCGCGGCCGTCGAACAGGCCGCGGCCGAGGGGCTCGACGTCTGGCAACTGCCCACCCTGGCGTTCACGAAGTCCGACGAGCACAGCTGGGCGCCCGGCACCGTGTGGCTCGACGCGGACACGATGTTCGACACCGTGGTGCAGGTCGGCCGCGCCGTCGCCCTGACCGGCGCGGGCACGCTGGTGTTCGCCAACGGGCACGGCGGGAACGTGGCGCTGCTGCAGGTCGCACTCCGCGAGATCCGCAAGCGGTACGGACTGAAGACGTTCCTGATGCCGACCCTCGCCCGGATGCCCGGCCCCGACGGCGAGGACGCGGACGAACGCGGACTCGGCATCCACGGCGGTGCGGCGGAGACGTCGATGATCCTGCACCTGCGGCCGGACCTGGTCGACATGACGCTCGCCGAACGCTGGGTGCCGGACCACCTGGCGGACTTCGAGAAGATCGCGTTCAACGGTGGTCCGGTGTCCTTCGGCTGGCTCTCGGACGACTTCGGGACACCCGGCGTCGTCGGGGACGCGAGCCGCGCCTCCGCCTCGTACGGCGCAGCCCTGTGGGAGCACTCCCTCGCCGAGGCGGTGGCCTCGCTGCACGAGATCGCCCGCTTCGACCCCGCAGGCCCGCGATGACCACGCTGCCCGGGCAGGCCGCGGCAGCCGACACCGGTCCGCCGCCCGCGGACCCGCTCGTGCTCGCCGCGGCCTGGCTCCCGCCGGCCGGATCGGGCGTCACGCCGACGATGAACCTGTCCACGATCGGCCTGGACGGGTACCCGTCGGCGCGGACGGTCCTGCTGTCGCAGTTCGACGGGCAGCGCCTGCACTTCCACAGCGACACCCGGAGCCGCAAGGCGGCCGAGCTGGCGGCCGTGCCACGGGCCTCCGTGACGATCGTCTGGCCGGAGGCGGCCCGGCAACTCGTCGTCACCGGTGACGTCGCTCGGGTGACGGACCGGGAGGCGCGGATCGCCTACGCAGCGCGCACCCACTACCTGCAGGTGCTCGCATGGGTGAACGACGCCGACCTGGCGGCCGTGCCGGCCGACGAGCGGCGGACCCGGTGGGCGTCCTTCGAGGCGACCGGGGGCGGAGCGCCGCTCGACCCGCCCGCGACGTGGGGCGGGTACGCGCTGACGCCGGTGCGGATGCTCTTCTGGACGGGCGCGACGGACGGGCCGAGCAACCGGCTCGCCTACGAGCGACGCGCGGACGGGTCGTGGGGGTCGGAGGCCTGGCCGGGCTGACCTGACCGGGCGAGTGGCCTGCCGGACGGGCCTCGGGCCTCCCGGCCGCTACCGCACGTCGCGCATGACGCGGATGGTCCCGAGGCTGCCGTCGGTCGGGTCCGGCAGGACCATGCCCGCCTGGAGACCGCTCCGCAGGTAGTCGATGACCTCGGCGGTGAGCCGCTCCCCCGGCACGTACGCAGGGATGCCGGGTGGGTATGGGGTCGCCTGCTCGGCCGCGATCCTGCCCACCGCCTGCTCCGCCGGTACGGACTCCGCCGGGGCGAAGAACGCCTCGCGCGGGGTGACGACCGACTCGAGCAGGATGCCCGAGCGGTCCGGCAGCTGCACCGGGGGGTCCTGGTCGAGCCCGGGTGCCGCAGCTGCCAGGTCCTCGAGCGCCTGCACCAGCCGGTCGGTCGTGAACTCGTCGTCGGCGATCGAGATGTCGACCCCGAGGTGCCGGTGGTCCGAGAGCCCGAGGTCGATCTGGTGGTGCTGACGGATCCAGTCGAGTGCGTGGTACCCGTTGATGCCGAGCGCCTGGATGTCGAGCAGCATGCGCATCGGGTCGAGCTCGTGCGACGCCTCGGCGTGCAGGAGCTCTTCGTGCAGCACGGAGATCCCGTCGATGGCGTTGATCCGCTCCCGGGTGCGGTCGGCCAGCTCGATGGCCTGCGCGATGCGGTCCGCGCCGTCCTGCACCATGTGTCGACGCCACCCGTCCATGGCGGCGTAGACGAGCACGTTCGGGCTGGTCGTCATGAGCATGTCGGCGCAGGCCCACAGGTGGTCGTGGTCCACGAGGTCGCCGCGGAGGTGCAGGACGGACCCCTGCTCGAAGCCGAGGCCCATCTTGTGCACGCTCGTGACGCACACGTCGGCACCGGCGCTCATCGCCCACGAGGGCAGCTGCTCGGAGAACGGCAGGTGCGCGCCCCACGCCTCGTCCACGATGAGGGGCTTGCCGCGCTCGTGGCAGACCGCCGCGATCCCCTCGATGTCGGCACAGGTGCCGTACGGGGTGGGGCTGACCACCAGCGCAGCGGCGGCGTCCGGGTGGGCGTCCCAGACCGCGGCGTAGTCCTCGGGCGACGGCGGGTGCGAGATCCCCTGGTCAGCGTCGAGCCGCGGTTCGACCCAGTACGGCTGGAGTCCGGAGAACACGAGCCCTGCCGTCACGGACTTGTGGGCATCGCGACCGATCACGATGCCACCGTCGACGCCGGCCACGGAGAGCATCGCCGCCTTGACCGACAGTGAACTGCCGCAGGTCGAGAAGAAGACCTTGTCCGCGCCCACGGCATCCGCCATCAGGGCCTCCGCGGTCGCGAGGTAGGCGTTCGACGACGTCCGGTCGTCGAGACCGCCGCTGGCGAGGACGTCGTTGCGGAACGGGTCCATCCCGAGCACCGACAGTGTCTCGGTGTCGACCCCGCGGCCCTGCCGGTGCCCAGGCGGCGAGAAGCTGTACCGGTTCATCGCGTGGTGGTCCCGCAGGGCGTCGAGGAACGGGGCGTCCGTCTGGTCCAGGTCGTCAGGCATGGACCCGGTCTATCCCTGCGCCCGTCAGGAGCAGCCCAGGATCGACTGAAGCCAGGGAAGGACCGACGTGCGGGAACGACGAAGGCCCCGGAGATGATCTCCGGGGCCTTCGTGGTGTTGCAGTACTGTGCGCTCGAAGGGACTCGAACCCCCAACCTTCTGATCCGTAGTCAGATGCTCTATCCATTGAGCTACGAGCGCGTGGCCCTTGCGAGCCGTGGAAGACTCTACAACAGCTCCGGTCGCAGCGCCAATCGAACCGCCCCGGCCGGCGCACCCGGCGTGTCGCCGAGGGTCAGGAGACGGTCGGCTCCTCGTCGAAGACCTCGGCGAGGAACACCTGCAGCGCCTGCCACGACCGGCGGTCCGCACGCTCCTGGTACTGCGCGCCGTGGTCGGGTGCGTCGGTGCCGGGGACCGCGAAGGCGTGCATGGCGTCGGCGTAGGTGACGACCTGCCAGTCGACGTGCGGAGCGCCTCGCATCTCGTCCTGCCAGGCGTGCACGGACTCATCCGGCACGACCGGGTCCGAGCCGCCGGTCAGGACCAGGAGCTTGGCGCGGATCTGGTCCGCGTCCGAGGGGTCGTGGGCGATGAGTCCGCCGTGGAACGACACGGCCCCGACCAGGTCGGCACCGGACCGGGCGAGTTCGAGCGCACCCGAGCCGCCGAAGCAGTACCCCATCACGACGACCTTCGACGCGTCGACGTCCGGGTCAGCGAGCAGACGGTCGAGTCCGGCGCGCAGGCGGGCACGGAACAGGGCGTTGTCGCCGTAGAAGCGACCGGCGACCTCGGCAGCGCTGTCGTCACCGGGGCGGATGCCGGCGCCGTAGACGTCGGCTCCGAAGGCGACGTACCCCAGGCGCGCCAGCATCGTCACCCGCGCTTCGACGTGCTCGTTCACCCCGTGCCAGTCGTGGATGACGAGCACGGCCGGACGGGGACCGGCGACGGCCGCGTCCTTCGCGAGCACGCCCTGCAGCGGTGCGTCGTCGTGGGCGTAGTCGACGGTCTCGACACGGATGTCGGAGCCGGCGGGTGCGGGGACGGTTGAGAGGACGTCGTCAGTGGTGGTCACGTCGACGCACGCTACGCCTGCCCGGTGTCGGGAGGTCTGTGCCTACGCGTCGACGTTGTCCCAGTCGTCCGGCCCGCCGGACCCCGCCACGTACTCGTCGAGCGGCACGTCGCCCGCCCGCCATGCGGTGAGGAACGGTTCGACGACCTTCCACCCCTGCACGGCACTGTCCCCGCGGACCGACAGCGTCGCGTCGCCCTCGAGCACCCCGGCGAGCACCTCGCCGTAGGCACTGAGCCGTCCGGGGTTGAAGGTGACCTCCATGGCGGTGTGGTCGATCGTGTACGGGTCGCCGGGGCCGTTGACGTTGAGTTCGAGCTGCATCTCGTCCGGCGCGATCCAGATGCACAGGCGGTCCGGCTTGTGCGCTCCGGTCAGACCGTCGGGCACGTGCGGGGAGTCCTTGAACGTGATGAGGATCTCGCGGCGCTGTCTGCCGAGCGCCTTGCCGGAGCGCAGCGTGAACGGCACGCCCGCCCACCGCCAGTTCGCGACCTCGAGCTTCAGCTGCGCCAGGGTCTCGGTGCCGAGCGACGGGTCGACACCCTCCTCGTCCGCGTAGGACGGCATCGAGCGGTCCCCCACGGTGCCGGCCGTGTAGCGCGCCCGCTTGCCGGCGGTCAGCGGGTCTCCGCCCCAGGGCCGGACGGCGCGGAGCACGAGCTCCTTCTGGGTGCGGAGGTCCTCGGCGTCGATCGAGGCCGGTGCCTCCATCGCGACGACCGCCATCACCTGGAGCAGGTGGCTCTGGATCATGTCCACGAGCGCGCCGGCCTTGTCGTAGTAGCGGGCACGACCCTCCAGTCCGAGGGTCTCGTCGTAGACGATGTCGACGCGCGCGACGTGCTGGGACGACAGCAGGGGTTCGATGATGCGGTTGGCGAACCGCAGACCGAGCAGGTTGAGCACCGTCGAGCGGCCGAGGAAGTGGTCCACGCGGTGGATCCGCGACTCCGGCAGGAACGAGTGCAGCAGGTCGTTGAGGTGCTCGGCGCTGTCGGCGTCGGTGCCGAACGGCTTCTCGAGCGCGAGCCGGGTGTGCGCGGGCAGGTCCAGGTGCGCGAGCTGCTCGCAGCTCTTCTCGGTGACCGCCGGGGGCAGCGCGAAGTAGATGGCGGGGTCGTACCGGCAGTCCGCGAGCAACGCCTTCAGGTCGTCCGGGTCGGTGACGTCGGACTTCCGGTACGAGGACGCGTCGACAACGGCCTGGAGGCGCGGGGACAGTGCCGTCTCACCGGTCGCGCCCTCGTCCTCCTCGTTCTTGGACGCCTGAGCGTTCTCGAACGCCTCGTGCACGAGGTGCTTCCAGTCGGCGTCGGAGATGTCCTCGACACCGGCGCCGACGAGCTGGATCTCCCAGTCCTCCTTGACGTCGAGGAGGGTCGCGAGGCCGGGCAACAGCAGGCGCTTGGACAGGTCGCCGCTGGCTCCGAGGATGAGCAGTGTGGTCTGGAGGCTCGCCATGCCCCAGAACGTACTCACCCGTTCCCGAGCAGGACCGGGTCTGCCGGTACGGTGGTCGCGGTGCCGACGCGCGGGAGCGTCGACACGGCGCGAGGGAGCACCATGACGACAGAGGGCAACGTCCACGCACCCGATGTGGGTCAGCAGCTGGCCGGTCCACCACGGGCGGAACCAGCGCGGGGCGGGCGGCTGCGGGTCGCCGTCGTCGGCACCGGCATGATCGCCGCCGTGCACGTGCGCGCCGCGCGGGCGGCCGGAGCGGACGTCATCGGTGTGCTCGGGCGGAACCGGGAGCGTTCGGAGCAGGTGGCGCAGCAGCTCGGCCTGGAGCGCGGGTACGACGACCTGGACGCGGTGATCGCCGACCGCCCCGACGTCGTGCACATCTGCACCCCGAACGACCAGCACCACCCGCAGGCGCTCGCGGTGATCCGCGCGGGCATCAACGTGGTCTGCGAGAAACCCCTCGCGGTGTCCGCCGAGCAGGCCGACGAACTCGAGCGGGCCGCGGCCGAGGCCGGGGTCGTCGCGACGGTGCCGTTCGTGTACCGCTACCACCCCATCGTGCGGGAGATCCGCTCCCGGATCGTCGGCGGACAGCTCGGTCGGGTGCTCGCCGTGCACGGCCACTACCTGCAGGACTGGATGCTCGACTCGGACGCGTCGTCGTGGCGGGTCGACTCCGGTGCCGGTGGGCAGTCCCGGGCCTTCGCCGACATCGGGTCGCACTGGTGCGACCTCGTCGAGTTCGTCATGGCCGAGCAGTTCGCCGCGGTGAGCGCGGTGACCGACATCGTCTACCCGACCCGCCCGGCGGCATCCGGTCCGTCGTTCTCCGGTACCCCGGACCCCGATCCGATCGGGGACGCGGCCGAGCGCGCCGAGGTGACGACCGAGGACACCGCGGTCGCGACCTTCCGGACCGGCAGCGGCCGGATCGGCAACGTCGTCATCTCGCAGGTCTCGGCGGGCCGGAAGAACCGGCTGTGGTTCGAGGTCGACGGGACCCTCGGGTCGGCGGCCTTCGACCAGGAGCAGCCGGAGTCGGCCTGGTTCGGGAACGAGACCGGCGCCCAGATCGTGGTCCGCGACCCGTCCCAGGGCTCGCCCGACCAGCGCCGTCTGGCGGTCGTGCCGTCCGGACACCCGCAGGGCTACGTCGACGCGTTCGCGGCCTTCGTCGCCGACACCTACACCGCCGTCACGACCGGCACCGCTCCGGAGGGTCTGCCGACCTTCGCGGACGGCGCCCGGTCGGCACGCATCATCGACACCGTGGTCGCCAGTGCCGGCGACCACGCCTGGAGGGAGATCCGATGAAGCTGGGGATGCTGACCGCCTGCCTGCCCGGATGGGACCTCGGCCGGATCGCGGAGTTCGCGAGCGGTCAGGGCTACGAGCGACTCGAGGTCGCCGTCTGGCCGGGCACCGGCGGCCGCGACTTCGAGGCGGCGCACCTCCCCGTGGCGACCCTCACCGACGAGGACCTCCAGGCGACGCGGGAGCTGCTCGACCGCACTGGACTCGAGATCTCCGCCCTGGCCTACTACGAGAACAACCTGCACCAGGACCCGGCCCGGCGGGAGGAGGTCCGCACCCACCTCAAGCACGCGGTCGACGCTGCCCAGCGCCTCGGGGTCCCCTACGTCGGCACGTTCATCGGCCGTGACAACACCAAGAGCGTCCGCGAGAACATGGCCGAGGGCGACCGGGTCCTGCCGGAACTGCTCGACTACGCCGGTGAGCGCGGCGTCCGCCTGGTCATCGAGAACTGCGTGATGGAGGGTTGGCACCCGGACGGCTACCCCGGCAACATCGCGTACTCCCCCGAACTCTGGGACTGGGTCACCGGGCTCGGCTTCGGGCTGAACTGGGACCCGTCGCACCTGACGTGGATCGGCATCGACCCGGTCGAGACGATCCTGCCCTTCGCCGAGCACATCGTGCACGCGCAGGCGAAGGACGTCGAGCTGTTCCCCGAGCGGCGGAACCGGTACGGCTTCTTCGGCAAGGTCGACAAGGGCGACGACCCCTGGGAGATGGGCTGGTGGCGCTTCCGCGTGCCCGGCCGCGGCGTGGTCGACTGGCCGCGAGTCGTCGACCGGCTCTACGAGGCCGGCTTCGACGGCACGCTGAGCGTCGAGCACGAGGACCCGCTCTGGGGCGGAGACGACGTGAAGGTCCTCGAAGGTCTCCGCATCGCCCACCGCACGCTGCGGCCACTGATCGCGGCCGAGTGAGGGGTTGACGGGAGGTCCGGATCACGCGGGCGGACCGGCTCACGTGGTGCGGGCCTCCCGGCTGGCGACCGTGCGCTGAGAGCGCGCGGACCCCGCGCGAGCACCTTGGGCGCATGAGCCAGAACGTGAGCGAATTCGTCCTCGACCGCATCCAGGCGTGGGGCGTGACCCGCGTCTACGGCTACCCCGGTGACGGCATCGGCGAGTTCGACGGCGCCCTGGGCAAAGCCGACCGTGCCGGTGAGGGCGTCGAGTACATCCGCCCCACGCACGAGGAGATCGCCGCCCTGATGGCGACCGCCCACGCGAAGTTCACCGGCGAGGTCGGGGTCTGCGTCGCCACGTCCAGCCCCGGCGCGTTCCACCTGCTCAACGGGCTGTACGACGCCCAGATGGACAACCAGCCCGTCGTCGCGATCGTCGGGCAGCAGGGCCTGGCGGCCGTCGGGACGTTCACGCAACAGGAGTCGAACCTCGAGCGGGTGTTCGCCGACGTCGCCTGCTACGTCCAGACGATCACCACGCCCGACTCCGCCGGGGTCATCGTGGACACCGCGTTCCGGACCGCGATGCTCCGGAAGCAGCCGGCCGTCGTCGTCCTCCCCCACGACGTGCAGGCGATGAAGTGGTCGACGCCGGGTTCCGAGCACTGGGTGTCCCGCTCGAGCGACGTGCCGGCCTCGACCCGGATCACCCCGCCGGCCGAGGACGTCCGGAAGATGGCCGAGATCATCAACGCCGGCGAGCGCGTCACCTTCCTCGTCGGTGCCGGCGCCCGTGGTGCCACCGACCAGGTGATCGCCGCGGCCGAGAAGGCCGGGGCCGGCATCATCACCGCACTGCGGGGCAAGGACGTCGTGCCCTCGGACGTGCCGTTCCACACGCAGCAGGTCGGACTCCTGGGCTCACGGCCGAGCCTGACGCAGATCAAGGAGTGCGACACGATCGTCCTCCTCGGCACGAACTACCCGTACGGCGAGTTCCTGCCGAAGGCCGGGCAGGCGCGCGGTATCCAGGTCGACATCAAGCCGGAGCAGCTCGGCGTGCGCTACCCGAACGAGCTGAACATGTGGGGCGACGTCGGCGCGACACTCGACGCGGTGCTGCCGCTGCTCGAGCAGAAGAGCGACCTGGGCTGGCAGGAGCAGCTGGCCGAGGAGATGCGCGAGTGGGAGGCCGAGATGGGCCGCCAGGCCGAGGTGTCCTACAGCGACGGTGTCAACCCGCGACGGGTGATCCACGCAGTGGACGAACGACTGCCGGAGGGCGTGACGGTCACCTGCGACGCCGGCACCACCGCCGACTGGTACGGGCACCACATCCGCCTGCGCCGCGGGATGCACGGCGACATGTCCGGCCGGCTCGCGACCATGCTCGCCGCGATGCCGTACGCCGTGGCGGCGAAGTTCGCGTTCCCGGACCGACCGGCGGTGTGCACGATCGGCGACGGCGCCTTCCAGATGCTCGGGATGAACGAGCTGATCACGGTGAAGAAGTACATGCACCGCTGGCAGGACAAGCAACTCGTCATCGTGGTCATGCACAACGACGACCTCGGCCAGGTCTCGTGGGAGATGCGGACCGAGGACGGCAACCCGATGTGGCGCGGGTCGCAGGACGTCGAGACGATGGACTACGCCGGGTACGCCGAGCTCCTGGGGTTCCAGGGCATCGCGGTGCACAGCGACGACGAGGTCGAGGCCGCCGTCGAGCGGGCCTTCGCCCACCAGGGCGTCACGCTCATCGACGCGTACGTCAGCCGGAGCGTCCCGCCGCTGCCGCCGCACATCACCAAGGAGTACGCGATGAACACGGCGAAGAGCCTGCTCAAGGGCGACCCCGTCGAGTTGGACGTCGTGAAGGACTCCGCGAAGGCGATGGCTGCCGACGTCGTCGAGCGTGCCAAGGGCGCACTCGGCCGCGACTGACCAGGACCACGGGTCGGCGGTGTTCCGGGGAGTTGAACAACACGTGACGCCGCGGACCCGGGTCTGGCGTGTCGCCTGTGGATCCTCGTAGGTTCGGCAGGTCGCGTCCCCCGTCCGGGGGCAGAACCACCACACCAGGAGTCCTCACACGATGAGCCCGTCCCACATCCCCGAGACCACCAGGCGGAGGCGCGGCATCGTCGCCGGCACCGCTCTCGCCACCGCCGGGGTCCTCGTCGCCCTCGGCGCCCCGACCACGGCGTCGGCAGCCGAGGCACCGACCATCGCCTTGCCGCCCGCAGCCGCGGCCGCCGGCGACACGACGATCGACATCGTCGACGTCAACGACTTCCACGGTCGCATCGAGTCCGAGGGGACCACGGCTGACAAGGCCGCCGGTGCCGCGAAGCTCGCCGCCGTCGTCCAGGCGCAGCGCGAGGCGAACCCGAACACCATCTTCACGAGCGCGGGTGACAACGTCGGCGCCTCGACGTTCACCTCGTTCGTGCAGGACGACGACCCGACGATCGACGTGCTCAACCAGATGCACCTCGACGTCAGCGCGATCGGCAACCACGAGCTCGACAAGGGCCAGGACGACCTCACCGGGCGCATCGAGGACCGGGCCACCTGGCCCTACATCTCGGCGAACATCGTCAAGGCCGGCACCACCGATCCGGCGTTCACCCCGTGGTCGATCGTCGAGAAGGGCGGCGTCAAGGTCGGCTTCATCGGTGCGACCACCGAGGCGCTCATCCCCGGGCTCGTCAGCCCGGGTGGCGTCAAGGGCCTCGCGATGGCCCCGATCGTCAGCTCGGTCAACCGCTACGCGACCGAGCTCACCGACGGCGACGCGACCAACGGCGAGGCCGACGTCCTCGTCCTGCTCGTGCACGAGGGCGCCACCACGAGCGCACTCAGCGACGCCACCGGCAGCGGTGCCTTCGGCCAGATCACCGGCAAGGTGTCGTCGAAGGTCGCCGCGATCGTGTCGGCGCACACCCACGCGGTGTACGACCACGAGATCGCCGGCCCGGACGGCACCGTCCGCCCGGTGATCCAGACCGGCTCGTACGGCATGAACTACGGCCACCTGCAGCTGACCGTCGGCGCGGACCACACGCTCACCGGCATCAGCGCCGAGGTGCTGCCGCTCAACACCGCGACCGCGGCTCCGAAGGACACCACCTCGGTCGACGCGGTGACGAAGACCGTCGCCGACGCGAAGGCCGTCGCCGACGTGAAGGGCAAGGAGCCACTCGGCACGATCACGGGCGACCTCCGCCGCGCACTGCAGTCCGACGGCAAGACCGAGAACCGCGGCGGCGAGTCGACCCTTGGGAACAACATCGCCGAGGTGCAGCGCTGGGCCACTGAACGCCAGGGGTCACAGATCGCCTTCATGAACCCGGGCGGCCTGCGCACCGACCTCGTGTACGCCTCCAGCGGTGCCGGCGACCCGGACGGCAGCGTCTCCTACAAGGAGGCCGCACTCGTCCAGCCGTTCGCGAACACCCTGGTCACCGAGGACCTCACCGGCCAGCAGATCAAGGACGCCCTCGAGCAGCAGTGGCAGCCGGACGGCCTCGAACGTCCGTTCCTGAAGCTCGGTGTCTCGAACGGCTTCGCGTACACGTACGACCCGTCCGCCGACCGCGGCGAGCGCATCACGGGCATGACCCTCGACGGTGAGCCGATCGCGCTCGATGCGACGATCAAGGTGACCGTCAACTCGTTCCTGTCGACCGGTGGCGACAACTTCGCGGCGTTCGCGGCGGGGACGAACAAGGCGGACTCGGGTCAGGTCGACCTGCAGGCGCAGGCGGACTACTTCGCGGCACACGACGCCGTCGCACCACCGATGGACCAGCGGTCGATCGGCGTCCGCACGACGCCGGTCCCCGAGGGCGGCTTCCAGCCCGGTGACGCCGTGACGGTCGACCTGTCCTCGCTGGTGTTCAGCAACGCCGGTGACCAGAGCGGTGACGTCTCGGTCTCCGCCGGGGACCAGGTGCTCGCCACGAGCCCGATCGACACCACCGTCGTCGACAAGACCGACGAGCAGGGTCGCGCCTCGCTGACCTTCACGGTCCCCGAGCCGGGCGTCGCCCAGCCCGCGGAGCCGGCAGCGCCGTCGGCTGGGTCCCGCCTGGCCGCCACGGCCGTCGAGACCTCGGACGAGCCGCTCATCGTGGAGCTGCCGAACGGGCAGCAGATCACGCTGGCCGTGACGGTCCCGATCGCGGTCGTCCCCGATCCCGGCACCGGTCCGGGTGAGCCCGTCGACGGCTCCGACCCGACGCCGACTCCCGTCCCCGGAAGTGGTGACGGGGGCTCCGGCGACACCGGCCTCGGCGGCACCGGCCCCGGTGTCGTCCCGATCGCCGGTGGCGGGATCGGCGCGGCCGACGGTGGTGCCCTGGCCTACACGGGTGCCGAGCTCACGGCACCGGCCATCGCGACCGGGCTGCTGCTCCTCGCCGGGCTCACCGCACTGCTGGTGGTCCGCCGGAAGCGTGCCGTGCACGACGTGGGCGAGCCTTCGGAGGGCTGACGCGCCTCCCGGCCTCGCGGTTCACCGACGGGCCCGTCCACCGACCGGTGGGCGGGCCCGTCCTGCGTCCTCCGGCAGCCGACTGGAGGGCGGCGCCTTCCTGCGTGGTCCGGCAGCCGCTCTCGGACAGCACGGGCAGTTTCCGCATGTCATCGCGGTACGCTGCACCGGTCGCCACGCGCGATGCGCCGCGCCGGGTCGCCGGACGGTGGTTCCGCCCGATCGGACCCCGCGTCGCGGGTGTCCTCCGCCTCCAGGGAAACGGCGGAGGACACCCCTCTCACCTCCTGGCGGTCACCGGTGCCGTGCTCAGCGGAAGAGCTGCTCGCCGATGTACGAGCCCTTGCGGGGTGCCGGCGGGACCGCGAAGACCGCCGACCCGATGTGTGCGATGTACTCGTTGAGCCGGTCGGAGGCGCCGAGCTTCCGCTGCAGCCGGGTGAAGTGGTCCGGGTCGTTCATGTACGCCACGAACAGCAGTCCGGCGTCGAGCTGCCCGTACTGGTTGAGGCCGTCGGTGTAGTTGTACCCACGGCGCAGGATCTTCACGCCGCCGTTCGCCTCGTGCGCGGCGAGGGCGACGTGCGAGCGGGGGTCGATCGCCGGCTCGCCGTGCGCGGTCGCCTGGAAGTCCGGGGTGGTGTGCTCCTGACCGCCGGAGAGCGGTGCCCCGGTGACCTTCGTCCGGCCGAAGACCCGCTGCTGGTCGCTGACGACGTCGGCGTCCCAGATCTCCAGGTTCATCCGGATCTTCCGGACCACCTGGTACGTGCCGCCGACCATCCAGTCGGCGTCCTCGTCGAGCCACACGAAGCGGTCGTGGTCGGCGTCGGTGGTGATGTTGCGGGTGCCGTCCTTGAAGCCCATCAGGTTCCGCGGGGTGGCCTGGGTGGGTCCGGCGGACGCCCGACCGAAGCCGAGGACGGTCCACTTCACCGTCGCGCTCCCCCGGGCCATCCGGGCCAGGTCACGGACCGCGTGGTACGCCACCTGCGGGTCGTCGGCGCACGCCTGCAGGGACAGGTCGCCGCCGGTCAGCCCGGACTCGAAGCGGTCGCTCGGCAGGGACGGCAGTTCGGCCAGGTCCGCCGGACGTTTGCCGGCCAGCCCGAAGCGCTCGTCGAAGACCCCGGGGCCGAGGCCGACCGTGACCGTCAGGGACGCGGGCCCGAGGTCGAGCGCCTCGCCGGTGTCCGCCCCGACGCCGTCCCCGTGCGTGGGTTCGACACTGCCGATCGTCTGCCCGGCCTGCAGCTGTGCGATCGCGGCCGACCAGCGGGCGAGCAGCACCTGCAGCTCGGTCGCGGTGCCGAGGGTCAGGTCGAAGGTCATGAACACGCAGTGGCGCTGCGGGTCGGTCCGGATGCCGCCCTGCGGCGATCCGGCCGCCGTCGCGTAGAAGGGGTGGCTGCGGGACATGTCGACGGACTCGTCGCCGTTCGCCGCCGCCACGAACGGGTCGACGCCGCTCGCCACCGCTGAACCGGCGATGCCGGCGGCCGCGCCGGCACCGGCGCCGGCGACGGCCAGTCCCGCGCCGAGCAGTCCTCGCCGCGAGACTCCACGGGTCTCGTCCTCCCCCGTGCTGCGGTCGTCGCTGTCGCTCACGCGGTGGCGACCTTCTCGGCCAGCCGGGACAGCGGGTCCTGCAGCGCCTGGACCTGCTGCGAGATCGCGTTCGCGTGTGCGGCTCGGGTGGCGGCGTCCCAGCTGTCGAACCCGCCGAGGTCGTCGGCGTTCCGGAACCCGTCCATGAGCGTGTTCGTGGCGTCGAACTGCTGAGCGATCTGCTTCGTCAGCGCCGGGTCGACCTTGGTCAGCCCGGGCTTGAGGTACGCGAAGGCCTGGCGGGAGCCCTCGACGTTCGCGGCCAGGTCGACGAGGTCGATGTGGCTGTAGGCCTCTTCCTCGCCGGTGATCTTGTTCGACTGGACCTCCTCGAGCAGGCCCGCGGCCCCGTTCGCCAGGTCCTCGGGCTTGTAGTCGAGGGTCGGCACGAGCTTCGCGAGCAGGTGCACGTTCGTGGCGAGGTCGTCGGCGTACCGCTTGGTGTCGGCGGTGATCGCACCGTTCCCGAACAGGTCGCGCTCGACGGCGTGGAAGCCGCTCCAGCCGACGGCCGGATCGGCGTTCGACGCGCGCATGTCGATGAGGTAGTCCAGGTTGCCGGCGTTGTCCGTCGCCTCGTGGCCCTGCTTCACGAACCCGTCGACGTCGCTCTCGACGTGCTCGTAGTACGGGCGGGCGTTCGCGTAGGCGGTCTTCGCGGCCGCCAGGTCCCCGGCGTCGACGTCCCTCTTGAGCTCGTCGACCGCGGTCACCATGTCGGCGACCTGGCCGTCGACGTACTCGGCGTACCCCTTCGTGCCGTCGCGGAGCAGGCTCGCGGCGCTGCTGTTCGCGGTCGACTTCACGGAGCCGGTGACGGTCAGGTCGGTGAGCTCGTGCTCCGCGCCCGGGCAGTACACCTGGTACTTCCCGCCGATGAGGGTCGCGGTGAACGAGACGGGGTCGAGTCCCGGCGCCAGGTTCTCCTTCTCGCCGAGGATCCGCTGGTCCTGCAGCAGCTCGACCTCGGTGATCGCGGTGGACGACTGGTTCTCCACCGTGAAGGTCACGGGGCCGGCGGCGACCTTGCTCCTGCTCACGGCGCAGCGGTCGGATCCGTCGTTCGTCAGCGTGACGGTGACGCGGGCCACCTTGCCGGAGGTCTCGGTGGCGTCGCCCGCGGCGGTCCCGTTGCTCGCGCAGCCGGTGAGGGCCAGTGCCGCGACGGCACCCAGCGCGCCGAGGGTGACGAGGCGCCCCCGCGTGGTCAGGGGTCGGACGGTGGTCGCTCTACCGAACGGCATCGGTGCTCCTTGCGGTCGCCGTGACGGGTGGGCCACGGGTGGGGGTGGTCGAGGGGACGGTCGAGTCGGGCAGGCCGAGGCGACGGCGGTCCCGGAGGGCGAGCAGCACCTGCGCTGCGGCGGCGATGCCGAGCGCGAGGGGCAGCCAGCGGGTCCAGAGGGCCAGCTCCGCGGTGTGGGTCCGGTCCGCCGCCAGGGCGGCGGTCGTCCGGTCGACGGTGGCGCGCGGGACGGCCCAGACGGTGCGGTCGAGGGTGCTGGTCCGGGCGGTCGGGAGGCCCCCACCGGTCAGCGTGAGCACCGAGCGTTCCACGCGGCTCGCGTCCACCACGCCGCCGTCGGCGCTCCACAGCGTCACGGTGTCGCGGGTCGCCCAGGAGGCCCGGTACGGCCCCGGCGCGCTGCTCGGCGAGATGCCGACCGGGATCCGGCCGAACAGCTGCACGAGGTCGTCGAGCGTCAGGGTGGCGGGCTGGTCGGTGTCCGCTGCGTCCGAGGGCGCGCGGTCCGACGTCAGGCGCCACCGGGCGGTCGCGGTGCCGGCGCGCACGACGCGGCGGTGGGCCGATGCTGGGAGGGTGATCCGGGCCTCCCGGCCGGTGCTGCCGGTGCTGCTGCCACCGACGCGGAGGCTGGCGGAGGACCCGGAGACCCGTGCGGTGACGGACGAGGCGTCGCCGGTGACCCGGGCAGTCGCGGGGACGTCGGGGTGACCGGTCGGCACGGCGACGGCGAGCGCGAACGCCGCGACCACGAGGCCGGACGTGACAGCGATCCGGACGGCGGGGACGCGGACGACCGACGGCTTCCAGCGGCGCGGCCAGAGCGACAGGGCCAGGACCGGGACGACGTAGAGCACCCAGCCGAGCACCTCGACGACCCGCGGGTCCGGCGGGATGCCGAGGACGCCGGTGACCAGGGCGCCCCGCACGGACCCGTTCGGGGCGAGCCAGGCGAGGTCGACGGTGCGCTGCTGTCCGATCACGACCCAGCCGGCCTCGTGCGCACGGCGGAGCACGGTGAGGACGAGTCCGGCGGCGACGAAGACCAGGAAGACACCCGTGCCGGTGAAGAACTTCGCCAGGTCCAACCGGACGCCGCCGGTGTAGATGCCGTACCCGATGACGACCGCCGTCGCGATGCCGACCACCGCGCCGACGGCGGCCGGTCCGGTGTCGCTCGACGCCTGGAAGGTCGCGAGGAGGAAGACCGAGGTCTCGAAGCCCTCCTTGAGGACGGCGAGGAACGCCATGCCGGCGAGTGCCCACGCGGTGCCGCGACCGAGGGCGGCGGAGGCGCTGGCCTCGAGTTCGCGGCCGAGGTGCCGAGCGTGGCTCCGCATCCAGACGATCATCCCGGTGACGAACACCACCGCGACGATGCCGATGAGCGCCTCCATGGCCTCTTGCTGCGCCTGCGGGAGCGCCTGCTCGACCGCCTGCAGCCCGAGCCCGACGGCGATGCTGAGGAGCACGGCGACGCCGACACCGGTCCACATCGGGCCGAGGGGCACGCGGTTCCGACGGAGAAACGCGGCGATGATCCCGACGATCAGGGTGGCTTCGAGGCCTTCACGGAGACCGATGACGAGTGTGGCGAGCATGACGAAGGTGAGGCTAACCTAACCGGCGCACGAACCGCCAGCGGAGGACGCGTGCGCTTTGATGGTCCTCATGAACCTGCTGACGGTGGACGGCCTCGCCGCCGTGACGAACGTGCTGGACCTCGCCGGGGTCTTCGCGTCCGCACTGCTCGGTGGCGCGGTGGCACGGTCGATGGACTTCGACCTGTTCGGCTTCCTCGTCGTGGGGTTCGTCTCGGGACTCGGGGGCGGCATGCTCCGCGACGTCCTGCTGCAGGACGGACCGCCGGTCGCGCTCACCGACCCGCTCTACGTCCCGGTCGCAGTGGCCGGGGCGCTGGTCGCGTTCTTCGTGTCGTTCTCCGAGCGCGGGTGGGACCGGCTGTTCACGTTCCTCGACGCCGCCGTCATCGGGTTCTGGGCGGTGGTCGGGGTCCAGCGCACGTTCGACGCGGGGCTCGAGTGGCCCGCCGCGATCATCATGGGGACCATCACCGCGGTGGGCGGCGGGGTCGGGCGCGACCTGCTGTTGCGCCGGGTGCCCGCGGTGTTCGGCGGCAACGCCCTCTACGCCTCCGTCGCCGTCGCTGCGTCCGCCGTGATGGTCGGGGCGTCCGCGCTCGGCTCCCCGACGATCGGCATCGTCGCCGCCGTCGTGTTGTCGCTGCTGCTGCGCTGGGGAGCCGTCCGCTGGGGCTGGGGTCTGCCGAACGGCCGCAACTGGCAGCCGCAGTCCCAGCTCGCCTCGCTGCTCCGGCGCGGCCGCGGGCGGGGACGGACGCCGCGACCGGTCCGTCCGGGTGCCGCCCGGTTGCTGCGTCGCCCCGGGCAGCGCGCCGGTGCGGGCGGCGTGCACACCGGGAGCATCCGCATCGACAGCGTCCACACCGGCACCCTGCCCGTCACTCCGGACCAGCCACACCCCGTGGAGCACGGCGAGGACTGACCCGCCGCCCTGTGCACGACGACCACCAGGTCGTACACTCGAGACCGCCGGGTATGGACCCGGCTGCACTCCCTCCGAGGACGGACCGACGTGACCCGAAGACGGCGGTCCTGACGCCGGGTGTGCAGGCACCACGTGTCGGCACGAGGGGCAACCGCTCCGCGCGGGATCAGCACGCGGCGCGGTCCCCCGGGCCCCCCGCCGGCTCCCCGACCGGGC
>NZ_QKSG01000018.1:0-25717 GCF_003234035.1 Curtobacterium sp. MCPF17_031
ACCGCGAGTCGGACCGCTCGCTCCCGAAGCTCCTCCGGGTACTTCCTCGGTGCTCCCATGACTCTCATCCTCCCGTGGATTGAGAGCCTCCATCAGACCCGGGGCGGAACATTCTTGCGATAGAGCTTCCCAGTGCGTTTGTAGTCGATCAGGTAGTAGATGATCCCGCTTGCAAAGGGCACTGCGCCGATGATGAACAGCGTGATCGCGAAGGTGCGCATGACTTGAAGTCTGCCCTGTCCCGGGAGAGGTGATCCGCCTACCCTCTGTGCCACCGCGCTTCGGCGAACAGGCCGAAACCGCCAGGTCAAGTCAGCGGCTGCACGGAACCGCTTACAGCCCGGCGATTTCCAGCAGTCCGGTAGCGGATGGTTTACCGGACGAGACACTCAAGGAAGTGCCTTGATGACCGTCTGCGAGCCGAGTGCGATGAGCGTGAGAGCGGCGGCGGACATGAGAGCTGTCCGGATTCGTGGTGATGCGCCGAGGTTCGGGATGCGGCGGACGGCCCATGCGAGGACGGTCAGCCAGAGGAAGAGCATCACGACGTGCACGCCGGCGAACGTGAAGAACAGAGCGGTGCCGGCGAGGTGAGGTGTGTGAAGTGCCGGTACGACGAGGGCGTAGAGGCTTAGGGCCTTGACGTTCGTGATGAGGGCGAGAAACGACCAGAGGACGAGC
The DNA here is from genome assembly GCF_003234035.1 of Curtobacterium sp. MCPF17_031. Taxonomy (NCBI): domain Bacteria; kingdom Bacillati; phylum Actinomycetota; class Actinomycetes; order Micrococcales; family Microbacteriaceae; genus Curtobacterium; species Curtobacterium sp. MCPF17_031. The sequence goes on from NZ_QKSG01000018.1 coordinate 682, forward strand.
TTCCGCGGGGGACGAGGACTCGTCACAGAGGAGCGCGCCGATCTGATCGCCTTCACGATGGAGAGGAATCCGAGGAGCACTAGGACCCCGCCGCCGAGAAGGCCGAAAGCGGTCCGAGCGGTGCTGTTCGCAGCAAGGAGCAGCCCGATACCGCTCAGGGCGAAGAGTGTCGCAATGGCGCTGATGCCCAGTGCTGTTCCCATCCACACTTTCAGGGCGCCCCGGCGGTCACCGGTACTGGCAACGTCGACGGTGATGGCGAAGCTCGCGCCAGGGCTGACGACGAAAGGCAATGCTGCCAGGGCCAGGACCGCCAGGGTCACAACGCGGACGGGCTCAGGTAATGAAAGACGGTGCTGATGGCCGTGCCGAGGATCGTATGGATGGCAAGGCCGGGCATGGCGTCGGCGTCCGCGATCGGGTCGGTCTTACTTCCGAGGCGCATGGTCGACACGATGCCGGGGGCTCCGACGAGGGGAACTCCGGCATACGTGGTGGCGAGGGCGCTGTGCACGTGCCCGGTGAGGATACCGATGATGTTCTCGTGCGTGTGGACGATGCCTGCGAGGTCATCAGCGTTGGCGAGGCCGAAGCGATCCATGACTTCGTGACCGACAGGGACAGGCGGATGATGAAGGGCGAGCACGACCGGTCCCTGAGTGCTGGCGAGCTGTTCGCGCGCGTGCTCTAGGGCCGCGTGGCCGAGCTCCCCCTCGTCGTTCTCGTCGATGTGCGAGTCCAGACCGATCAGCCGCAACCCGAGCACGTCCACAGTCGTATTCAAGGACGCCGGCCGTCCGTTGTTGTCCAGCGCGGTCAGGAAGGGGGCTGTCAGGTCGTGGTTGCCCGGAACGGTCAAGACCGGAACGTCGCCAGGGAGCGTGTCAAAGAACTGCTCGTACTCGGCCGCCTTACCGTGATCCGCGATGTCACCGCTCACCAGGACGACGTCAACCTGTGGAAGGTCGGCAACCTGCGCCAGGACGGCGTGCAGGCGATGCAACCGCTGAGGGGATCCGTCGAGATGCGGGTCGCTGAGATGCGCGATAACGGTCAAGATTCCCCCTCGAGCTGGCGAGCACAGTCATCCCAGCATTGCAGACGGTCATCGGCCGATAGCCGATCGGCCATTGAACGACCGGTACTGTGTCGTCGCGACCGCTCGAATCGGGGGAGCTGCGACCATGCTTGACGCAATCGAGGTGCAGCTTGATGCGATCTTTGCTGCTCGGAACCGCGAGGACATGCGCCCGACCATCGAAGCGCTCCTTCCCATCTACGACGAGGACCCGGAAAACGCTCGGGTCCTCTACGAACTTGGTGGTGCGTACGACACCGCGGGCGACGAGGCGACGGCGCTCAGCTTCTACGAGCGAGCGATGGCGAGGGGCCTTGCCGGGGACGTTCGACGCCGCTGCTACCTCCAGTACGGAAGCACCCTCCGAAACCTCGGCAGGATCGACGACTCCCTACGGGCCTTCGCGCGGGCGCGAGCCGAGTTCCCGGAGTCCGTCGCCCTCGGAGCCTTCGAGGCCCTGACATTCCACGCCGCTGGCCGGCTGAACACTGCACTCGCGAGCCTTCTCGAGCTCCTCGCAGACCACGTACACGCGCCGGAGCTCGACCGATACAAGCCGGCTTTGCGCGGCAACGCCGACTACCTTGCCTCGCTGGACGCAGGAGACGACGCCGCTCACTCGGACGCCAGCTAGGGGATCGGCTACCGAGACGCCGTTCGCGGCTCCTACGCTTACGGCATGTCAAGGTGCATCCGCTTCGCTCAGGAGAGGGACTCGCACGCGATCGAGCGGATTGAGAACGACGCGGACCAGCTGCTGATCGATTACCTTCACCCCAAGGTATGGTCCGCAGCTCCCACCGGGACTACGCGACTTTCTGAGCCTGGCTTCCTGCTGATCATCGACGTTGACGGGGATGTCGCCGGCTTCGTTCACGTCCTAGAGACGGGGGACATCTCTCATCTGGAACAGCTGTCGGTAGACCCGCTGCAGTCGCGGCGGGGTCTGGGTCGAGCGCTTGTCGAAGCTGCGAAGGACCATGCTCGCGAACGTGGGTACAGGCGCATCTCTCTTCGCACGTACGCGGATGTGCCGTGGAACGCCCCGTTCTACGCAACGGTCGGCTTTGTGGAGGAAGAACCAGCCACACCGTTTCATCAGTCACTGCTCGTGGTCGAGGCCGAGCACAGCCTCGACCGATACGGGCGACGGGTGCAGATGAGTGCGCGGCTTTCGCAGCCGCGTTCGTAGGATGACCGGCTACCGAGCGGCCCGAGGTGGCTTGTCAGGGCGGGACCACCGCTGGAGGTCTCTACGGCCAATCACTCCACCGACGTGACCTCACTGGTGCGGCAAGAGAGACCGCAGCGCTGACGACGAACAGTGCGCCGCCGAGTCCGATACCAGTGGCACGCCAGTCAGTCTCTGGTGAGAACACCGGCCGACCCGACCCATCATCGAACTCGCACGAAACGCCGAGAGGTACGACCGTGAGGTGAACGATCCGCGGCCCCTCAGGCGGGTACCCGTCCGGAGCTCGCCGCTCTTGGCAGGCCGCCACACCGACACCATGATGGATGTCACTTCCGTAAGCGCAGAGCAGCGCAACTACGATCAACGCGCAACCGACCACGCCGAGCAGAAGCACTCGTCCCCATCGAACCCGGCGACAAAACGGATGCCCTGTCCCCGATCGCGTCGCCATAACCGAACCCTAGGTGGAGAGCCGCAGCTCTTGTCCCAGGAACCCATCGGCTGACGGGGCGCGGTTGCGCGATCAGCGAGTTCCGCATCACGTTTCCGCCGAGCACGTGCGTCTCGTGGATCTCACCATCGGGACGACATGGCCCTGGCTGTTGCGGTCGCTTTCCGCGTACCCCTATCGTCGGCCACGATGATCGACGAGGAAGTCCTGACAGCATTCAAGGCGTGGTCCCCGGAACAGCTCGCGAGCTGGAGCCCGACATGGCGTGAGGAGTTGACCCGGTGGGCGGCACCGAGCCTGGCGCTCATCGGCGACACGACGTGGGGTGGTGCGGTCCGGGATGCAGTGCAACTCCCCGTCGCCGATCCGTTGCTTTGGGCGAATCACCGCATCTCCCTCCGTTCCGGGGGCTGGGCGATCGCCGGCATCCGGTTCCGTGGACGCGACATCAAGAAGCCATTCGTTGACATCATCGCCACGAGTGCGACACCGGACTACTCGGGCATCGCGGAGCTTGGTGACGTGCTGGCGCACTTCGAGGCCTTCGCCCCGCTCTGCCTCCGGGTGCACCTGCCCGGAGACGCACGTGGCGCTGCTGCCCCCGCCGGTCCCTCGTTCGCGTCCGTGCCGGACCAGCTCGTCGTCGCCGGGCCGGTGGCGCAAATGACGAAGCAGGCGCGGAGCCCTCGCTTCGATTCGGTTCAACTCGCCCGTGCCGTACCTGCGGACGCCGCTGCTCGTGTCAGGGAGATCTACGACGAAGTGCGGCACTCAAAGCCTCGTCTCGATGAATGGGCTACACCGTCGAGCAGTGATTCGCTCGCTGACGCAGATGAGGAAGCTCTGCTGTTCGATATCGTGGTCGAGGGCCGGATCGCAGGCGTCGTCGCTGCCACGCGGGACAACGCGTACGGATTCACTGGCTTCACCGTCGAGGAGATCGCTCTCGACTCGGCCCACCGGCGCCGGGGGTACGGGCTTGCGGTTCTGCAGCACCTGGCGCAGCGACTGCCGGCTGATGCCTACGACGTGCTCTGGGGGCATATTCATCCCGACAACGCCCCATCACTCAGAAACGCACTTGCGAGCGGCCGCACTGTGGTGTCCTCCCTCGTCTGGGCCACCCCCGACGGCTACCCCGGCATGCCAGGGGCCCAGGCTGTCCGGTAACGGATCCTCTACCGGGCGGCGTCGGTCAGCACCTCGTCGATCCACTCGTGATGACCCAATTCGGTGAGCTCGGCGAGAGTCGCCCATCGGGCGTCACTTCGACGGTGCGGTCTTCGCGTCCATCTCTTTCACCCACGTGTCTGTCGGCGCCCACCCGCCGGTGCGGCTCATCGCGAACCGGCGGAGCACGTCACGGCGAGCGGACGCGTTCCACTTCGCCCGCTGCCACTCTGGGTCGTCGCGGAGGTCGGCGATGAACGGGCCGCTGGTCTGCTCCAGCAATGCGTACACGGACCGCCACTCCTCCGCTACTCGGCCGGGCGCCCACTGGAGTGCGTAGCTGGCGCCGATATCGTCGGCGGATTCCATGCGGTTGCGGATGAACGCTTCGACGACTGGTTTGCGGGACATCGGCTTCGCCCCTCGGATTCCGGCATCGTCGATGGCTTCACGGATGAGCTGTTGTGCCCTGGCCATCGACGCATCGCCCGCCCGAGCACGTTCCCCGTCAGTGTCCTCCCGCCATTCCTCGAGTTCCGCGGTCAGGTCTCGCCACCATGCGGCTTTCGCCCAGTACGCGTACGACGTGCCGCCAGCAATCCACCGCACGTCGATGCCGGTCCGGTCCCCGTCGTGACTGCCGGCAGCGTTCCGCATTCTGGGCGGCACCTCATCGAAGTCTTCGAGGAACTCCGCCGCGTCGAAGAACTCCTCCCCGATGCTCACGAACGCCGCCGCGACGGCGACAGCCACATCGAGTGCATCATCGAGGGACACCTCCGGCGCCATGAAGAACACGTCCGGCTCCCGCAACGTCGCCGGCAACACCCGAAAACCCCTCGCCGACGCTTCCAACGGTGCCCGACCGAACAGCTCCTGCAACTCCTCACTAGTGACAGCAGGGTCCGTCTCGTCGGTCATGGGACGACCGTATCCGGGGTCTGCGCGGCAGACCGATCACCACGCGCCGGGTACAAGTCGGCACCTAGAGCACCTTCGAGTGGAGCGACCGTCCGGATGTCCGGCCAGGCTGAACCGTTGAGGATGCGCAGGATGGTGCCGTCTGGAACATCGGAGTCGCGCGACAGCGACCGCACACTCCGGTTGCCGAGCGCCGCCGTCAGCCGCAATGAGAGAACCCGAGCAACCTCGACGGTGTCGTCTGCGGAAGCAACGTAGGGCCAGGGTGCGGCCGCCAGCTGCGCTGGCGTCGGACGTGACGTGCCTGGCATCAGGTCAGTGCCCGCGGACGTCGCCGGTGAGGAGGTTGTGTTCGACGCCGGCGCTGAGTTCTTCGTGGATGACGTTGCCGAAGTACTGCTTCGCGCCGAGGGAGGCGAGGTGTTGCACGGCTGCGTCCGGGTCGGAGTGTCCGGGGGTCCATTCGTCGTGGAGGAACGCTCGGAGGAATCCGCTGTCGTGGAGGATGACGGCGCCGACGTGTTCGTGGGTGGCGCCGTGTTCGAGGATGGCGTCGAAGACGGCAGGTTCGGTGGGTTCGTCGCTGACTGGTTGCAGACGCACTTCACCGGCTCCGGGCCACGGTGATTCGGGGTTAGGGACGTCGGGTGCGTGGAGGTGCGGGACGGTTTCGTCGTCGGTGGAGTCGATCCATCCGGTGTTCATGTATCCGTCGATGACGTCGTGGATGCGGGTGTGCAGGTCCGGTTCGTACTGCCACCACCGTTCGTGGACGGCGCGGAGCCAGTCTCGAACCTGCGGTTCCGCGTCCGCTGCGATTCCAACGAGTTGCGGGGCGGTTCCGGGTGCGCCGACGACTTCGTATTCGACGGTGTGCGTTTCGATGGTGATGGACCCGGTCTGCTCGTCAGCGCGGACCTCGTGGATGTCTTCAGGTGCGCCAGCCCAGATGTTCGCGGGGAGCCTTGGCGGGAGTGAGAAGGGGACGGCGATGGGTCCCCGGGACCAGACGTCCTCGAGCGCTGCGCTGAGGTTGACGTCCATGTTGCGGGATCCGGTCGGGGGTGCGCCGGCGCCGCGGTTCATCGCGAGTTCGTATGCCTCGTCCGGGTCGGCGTTCATCGTCGCGAGGACGGTGGTGTCCGCCCACTGGGCGAAGGAGAGTTCCTCTTGCTGGTCGTCGGTGAACGGGACGTTCCAGGTTGACGGGTCGCAGACGACCATCGCAGCTGTCCGGCCGATGGGTCCGTTGCTGATGGCGGACAGCACTACGGGGACAAGGTCATGCAGGTCCCGGTAGGGCTCGTCGATGACGACCCGGTCGATGGTGAGCAGGTCCTGCTTGTTGAGCAGCTCGACGGAGCCGGTGAACAGCTCCCAGAACGACCCGCCGGCGGGGTGGTGGATGGACAACGCGGACTTGTAGTCGCCGTTGAGTTCCCACACGTCGTAGTTGCTCATGACGGTGTCGAACGAGTCCGGTGCGCGGAGCACGAACGCAGTCACCTGACCGATGGTGACCCCTTTTGAGGTGTACCCGGTGGTGGGGACGCGGATACCCGCTCGCCACTGCTGCATCCGCAGGCCGGGGAACGCTTCACCGTCCTCGTCGGTAGTGGCCGACAGGTCGAGGCGCAACGACCCGTCCCACGCGTCGTAGACGGACTGGGCGGTGGCGGCATCGGTGGTGTCGTCAGTCATCGAAGCCCACGGTAGCGGCAGGCGCCGACTTGAGGGCTCGTGTTTTGCAGCAGACCCGACGTAGGCTGCCGGGCGTGACTGACCACCGGTTCGCCGAACGCGCCCGGTCTGTCGCGGCCGCCGACATCCGCGAACGGTTCGAGGCAGTGGGCTCAGCTCAGGTGTACCTCAGCGACCTCGTCCTACCCGTCAGCGAGTGGAGGAGAGTCGCTCGCCATGTGGCTCATGGGTTGGGTCGCCCCGTGGAGACGCTCGCCGTCGCAGACTTCGTCGTCGCGCGCCTCCGGGACTGGCCACGCGACGACGCCGAACAACGCATCACTGAGGCCCGAATGCGGGCCGCGGTCGACGCTGTCTCCTCGCGGTCCATCAGCCTTCACGCCTCTGAGGTTGACGGGTCTGTCTGACCCGACGGTTGGACATGACGATTTGCCCCCGTGGTCGCTCGTCCGTGTCCCTGGGGTGCTGGCGGGCACCGCGCTCCGCGGGGTGGACTGACGGGAACGGGAGCGCACTGTCCGGCTCGTCGAGTCAGCCCGGGTGGCCTGTCGGCCGGTCGTAGAACCTGACGCCCTTACGGACATGGTGGCGCTCGCACGGGACGTTGCGACCCGAGCACACATGGGTCACGACGGACACGGACTGGGCGGTGGCGGCATCAGTGGTGTCGCCTATCACGGTCGACACGGACCGGGCTGTACCAACCCGACGGGCGGCTGCCGGTGGGTATGGTCTTCGGCATGACGATGCCTGCAGGTGGTGGCGGATGGGTGCCGAAGTCCGCGAAGGGGAAGAAGGCGCTCGCTATCGGGGTGTGGACAGCAGCGCCCATCATCGCGGCGTTCATCATCTACTCGTTCATCGTGGGCGGATGGCGGTAGGGAGAGTCAACCCAGCGGGCGGCCGCGTCTCACTCGTCCGGCCGATGTGCCGCCGTTGGCTTTTCCCGCAGAGTGGTGCTGTGTGGGGAATCCCGTGGGCTGCGGCCGTGGTCGTGGGGGCCACGGTCGCAGCCACTGTGACCGCCTGAATGGTGGCCTGTCGGCTGCCCGTGCCACGCTGAACTCATGACGACTGACCTGGTGCGGCTAGCTCATGAGGTGGCGACGCGGGCGCATGCCGGGCAGGTGGACAAGGTTGGCCGTCCGTACATCGAGCATCCGACCGCAGTCGCGGAACGGCTCACCACCGACGATGAGCAGGTCGTCGGGTTCCTCCACGACGTGGTCGAGGACACGGGCATCACCCTCACGGAGCTCCGCGCGATGGGCTTCACCGCGGAGCAGGTGCTCGCGGTGGACGCGATGACGAAGCGCCGTGGGGAGACACTCGCTGAGTCGATGGCTCGTGTTATGGCTGACCCGGTCGCACCGCGGGTGAAGCGCGCCGACGTCAGCCACAACGCCGACCCCGCCCGGCTCGCGACCATCACCGACGATGCGACTCGTGCCCGACTGCAGGGGAAGTACGAACGCACCGCGGCGCTTCTCGGGACGTCCCTGCTGGACATCTTCGACGAGTTCCGGGTGCCGTAGTGGACACGCGATTCGCCTGCTGGATACGCTCAACTCGAGCCGGAAGGCTTCAGCTCCATCGAGGTGCTGTCCCCGAGCGGTGAGCCCCCACGAGGTTCGCTAGCAACGAGGGGAGAAGGTGTACGCCCTGCGGGAGCGAATCACTCGACTTCTGCAGCAACATGCTCTTTGCCGACCCCGCTTCACTTCACCTGAAGCCTGGTTCGTGGGCCCGGGCGGAAGGAATCGACCATGGTCAAGAAGCGTCGCAAGAGGGCACGCGCTGACGCCCGGGAGCAGGCTGCCGTGGCAGCCGGTGGGCAGCCCGGCCACCAGCGGTACACCGGGAGCGCAGCCAGGCAGGGTGGACGTGAGCGGCTCACAGTCTCTTGGGGTTACGACCCCGACCTCGCGACGGGCCATGAGCTCCGCGACTTGTTGCACCAGCCTCGTGTCGAGACCGTCGTACCCTCACCCTTCCTCGACGGCGACAGCGACGCCAACGCGATGTCGTTCCGTTGGGTGCCGGACTCAAGGGTTCTCGCGACGTGGCACCTCGAGGTCACGGACTTCACGTACGGGAAGTGGATGGAGCTGGACGAGGGGATCTTCGAGGCGAGGTTCGCCTGGGGTCCGACCGACACGGCACGGTTGAATGCTTTCGCCGACCATGCCTTGCTCTGCCTCAGCGATGACCACTTGACCGAGAGCGTCTGGTTCGACGCGCAACGCACCGTCGAGCGGGGCGGTGCTGCGCAGACGATGTCGAACTTCGACGACATCCCTCCGAAGCCGGACGAGTCCGATTCCGAGGCTCTCGAGGACTGGCTTGACGAGTACGGGTTTGACGCCGAGTACCCGCCCAACTCATGGCCGCGTCGCTCGTTCACCGTGGAGTACCCGTGGTTCCCACGGCTGTCCGAAGAAGTGCTCGCGCGGCTTGACCACCGGGACATGAAGGACGGCGGCGGCTCGCTGTGGTTGCGCGAGAAAGGCTTCCGGCTCAGGCTCATCGCGTCGGTGTCCGAGAAGCCGACCCGGAGCATCTCCCAGTTCCGTGAACGCGCAGAGCTCGAACTCACGTTCGTGGAAGGCGTCGCCGAGGGCGACCGGGATGTTGCTCGCGCTTGGGCTGCGATGCAGTACTGGCCGTCAAAGGTTGCAGACGTCGTCGAGTCCGCCCTCCTGCAAGTGACGCTCGGTCTTCCCATCACCGGTGATGGGGTCCGCGAAGAAGACCCGCAGGGGAGCTTCTCTTCGGAGTGGATAGGCCAGGACCCTGTCCTCGTTCCGGGACAACAGACGTTCGTCGTTCACGCGGCGGATGAGGAAGACCTGGTGGGCGACGACGACGTCGATGGGTGGTTCAACGAGATGCGACCCGCTCCGAGCGCGCCCACGACCACTGCCGTGCGGCTTCCCGTTGTCGCAGACGTACCGCGATGGAGCGCACCGCCGGACTTCCCCTCAGGAGTGCTCATTGCGGTGCAGGAGGACGTGACCGGGAGTCAGGCCAGGTTCTGCGACGCGACGTCTGGCGAAGCGCTCGTCTCGTACAAGGATGGCGAGGCGCGGGTTCTTCACGGGTTCGGCAGGGGTCTGTCGAGGAATCCCGGATGGGCTGACGGGGACTGGTGGCGGTTGCCCGCCTACACGCTTCTCCGACAGCACCAAGCAGCGAAGCAGACCTGGACGGCGGTGAAAACCGCCGTCCTGTCGAGTGCGAGTACTGCCTCGGTGGGAACGGGTGAAACCATCGTCATCTCCCATCCATCGATGTTCGACGCTCCGAAGTGGGCGGGTGGCGACATCACCGTTACACGCTCGAGCTGCGGGTCGTGTTCTTGGGAGTACGTCGCTCGGCCCACGGGGAGCGACCGGGAAGCGGTCCTCGCCCACCGGACCAGCATGGGCACCGATGAGACCGACGACCAAGGTCGGTGGTTCTCTCGCGACGTCCCCTTCCTGCTGTTCGACACGGAACCGGACGACGATGCTGTCAAGGCTGTCCTCGCACTCGACCACAACTACGAAGTCGCACACGAAGTCGCACGGCTGGCACAGCTGTTCTTCGAGCAGCGCGTGGTCGGGCTTCCGGATCCAAACCCGGCCCGGGACGCCGCTCTCGTTCGAAAGATTGCAACCTGGGGGCAGCCCTTCTGACCGTCCATGCTGGACGTCGTTCGCGGGCGGTCGCCGTGTCCCCCGCGGTAGCGGAGGGGTCGTGTCGATATCCCAGACGGACGGATTTTCGGGACAGGACAGGACAGGTGAGACCATGGTTCTGACCGAGCGTGCGGCGCGGGCGTTGGTGTCCACGTTCGAGCGGACACCCGCCGACTCCGACGGGCAGGACGTGCAAGTGTGGTGGCCCGACGGGAATGGCCACGAGGTTGACGGCATGGTCGGCGCCAGCTTCGACGCTCGCGGTCTACCAACTACTCCGGCCTGAGGTCAGCGGCGGACGGCCGGCGGTGCGACGGTGACTTCGAGGGTGCTTCGAAGCCGTTGCTCTGTGAGGTCGCGGTCGTTGAGCCACGGGATGCTGCTGACCAATAGTTCTGCGAGCTCGGCGACGCTTCCTGCGCGGAGGACGCGGCGGCCCAGCGTCGGGGTCATGAACACCGTCTGCGCGTGCCGGTTGTGCCACATGTCGAAGGCGAGGTAGCCGGACTCACCTCCGGCTTCCGCCTCGTTCTGCAGCCGGACGATGTGGTCGTTCCGCTGCTGTTCGAGAGCGGCGGTGACCTGCACGATGCGGACCCGGCTCGCCCATCGAAGCGGCACTCCAGGGGCGAGAGCGAACGCGGCGTTGATGCCGTACTCGCGGCGGACGTTCCCCACCGACTCGGACACCCACTTCGGGTACTGCCCGGGCAGCAGGTACAGGTCACCGAAGATGAGGTCGTCGAGGGACGTCGGCGCCGGTGACCAGACGACGGTTCCGACCGGTGACCGACCCGGGGTCTGGTCGAGGTACTCGTCGAGGCCGAGGCCGGTATGACGCCACCACGGCGTCGCCTTCTGCACCTCGACGCCGAGCTGCAGCACGAGCGCACGGGACGCGTCCCGGTACGAGTCGAGCTTCTCGTGCAGCGACCGTTCAACGTCGTCCCAGGTCAGCGGCTTCTCTCGCTCGGACCCGAAGATGTAACCGCCCGCGTCACGACGGACGGTGAAGTCCTCGATTGCCTGCGCGCGGAGCCGGTCGAGCGCGTCGTCGAAGGGCAGCACCGGCGGGACTTCGACGGGTTGTGTCGGCACGAGGTTCGGCGGTCGCCGGAATGTCGCGTCGAGCGGTTCTGTCCATCGAGCCATGCGGTGGTGCGTCCTTCCGGTCCGATGACCCTATGCGCGGTCCTCGGTCAGGCGGCAGTCCCACCTTTGGGTCGCACCGTCGTCACGGTCATCGCTTCCGTCCGAACAGGCCACGCTTCTTTGACGCGGGCTGCGGCGCTGGCACGGGTGGGTTCCGTTCGTGTTCGGCGAGGCGGTAGCCGACGGCTTCCTCGACCTCTTGGGTGATGGCCGCCCAGCGCTTCGGTTCGAAGGTGCGTGAGTCGAGGTCGTGCAGTGGCTCGTGGAAGTGACCTCTGTGATGGTGGAGGACTCCGTCGGTGGTGCAGAAGCTGACGGTCGGCAGCTGCGTCTGCGAGCCGAGTTCCCAGCCGACCAGGTCGGCGCCTCGTGGTCCGGCGACGAGGACGTGCTTCTTCATCGTCGGGACACCGGCGGCGGTGAGTGCTGCGGCCACTTCCCGCCCGAGTTGCAACGCTTGCCACTCATGGGACGCTTTCTCGGCTGCGGCGGCTGCGGCAGCATCCGCACGGTCTCGTGCTGCGGTGTCGGCGGCGTCGAGTTCGTCGTGCGCGCCACGTCGTGCTGCGTCGAAGTCCATGGGCATGCGCTCACGGTAGCGGCGGCGGACGGCGCCGTCACTGGCCGATGTGTTGTGCGTTTTCGCGGTGGTCGAGTTCGGTGAGCATCGCGTCGGTGTTCCGGAGCGTCCGCGGGGTGACGGCGACGGTGAGGGTGAGCACGCCGACGAAGAACGCTGCGGCGAACCAGAACAGCGGCTGCCCGGCGACGGCGAGCCAGATGCTGAGGCCGGTCATCGGCAGGTACAGCAGCGGTGCCGTCCGCCGCAGCGTCCGGTACTCCTTCTGCCGGCGCAGCAGCGCCTGCCGCCATTGCCCGGTGTTCACGTCCGGTGGGATGGTGCCGCGACGTACTGCCCGAGCGAAGTCGGGGCGGTTAGCCGCCTGCCCGTACTGCCGTCGTTGCCGTCCGAGGATGACCCCCATCACGAGCCCGAACGCGGCACCGGTGGCGACGGACACGACGACGCGGACGCCGATGGTGAGTTCCGGGATGGTGATGGACGTCACGCCGAACCAGCCGGCAGCGAACATGACCGCCATGATCACCCCGGCCGCCCACGTCGGCGCTTGCCTCATCCACCCCATCCTCTGAGCATGCCACACCGCGTCCGGGTCATGTCCCGCGTGCCCGCGGTCGCGGTGACCCGTCCGTGAACTTCCCGGGACGCGAAGCGGCCCGCGGTCCGGCGGTAGCCGCGAGGGTCGTGGCGAGATTCCGGGCTGCGGATTTCCGGGACAGGAGGAGTGGGATCGAGGAGGGAAGGACGGGTGAGACGTGAGACATGCAGAAGGTGAGAACTTCCACCTGAACTGACCATCACGACGACACCATGGCCTGACCTTCAAAGGAGGAAGCAGCGGGACAAGCTGACGTCCGCCCGCGACTTCGTCACGGGCGAGCGGGCGCGACGTTCACGGACCGGCAGCCGGGGCGTGCTGCGGGCCGGACACTGTCCGGGTCCGCTGGCGCGTCCCCGGCGTTGCCGGTGCGTGTTCGGAAGCGCCTGCGTGGCGTCTGCTTGTCCCGCTGTCCGCTTCGCTCCCAGCGGGCGTTCCCTGTGTGGGGGTCGGGTCGTGTGGGTGGTGTCCGCTCGACGGTGATGGTTGCAGAAGCTCATCGCCTTCTCCGCTGACCCTGGTGAAGCCGTCGCTGTGCTTTCGTGATGTGGTCAAGGCAAACGTCCCGCCAGGTTCGTCGCCTCGTTAAGGAACGAGGACGGGCGGAGCTTCCCGACTGAGTTCGAGCAGAACGGCGTCCGCTTCACCGACCGGGTCGCCTGCCTGCCGAGCGTGTCGATCTTCGTGCGGTCTTCACCCCGTTCGACCGTTTTACCGGACCGTTCGACGGCGACTCCCGCCACGCGAACTGATCGCCCACAGCATCGACGGTGGCGTTGACGATGGTGAACATCGTCTTCGTCTCCTTCGCGGCCTGCCCGTCGGAGTACGCCGTCGGAGTCGAGCTACGGGGCCTCGCAGAATCGCATCACCGCGAGCCACGTAGTTAGGTTTCTTCAACTGACCTCGCCAGGCGCAGTGGTTCCGCCGTCTTCGACATGGGTGAGGCGTCGAGTGACAGTTGGTTGCTCTTCTGGGCGAAACTGGCGAGCTGGCGATGGCCCCAGCGTGGCATTTTGAGGCCCAATTCGAACGGCTCAGAGGAGCAGGTCGAGGCGCTCCGCGGATAGAAACGAGGATGGATATAGCACCTCGACTGCGCGCACGAGGGCGCTGCTCCAGACCTCACGTGAACTCGAACGACTCGTCCTTCTCGCCGCACAGGACCCGGAGTCGGACGAGACCGCGTTCGAGATCATCCGACGCACCCGCTGGCGGGTGCGCCCGGCCGAGTGTTGGGACAGCGGGGAGGCTGCGAACATCGCGCGGGAGGAGCTCATCGGAGCACTCAAAGCCCTTCGCGCCGGACAGATGTCGGCGTGCTCTCCCACAAGCTCATTCGACGCGCCCTGACGGAGCTGCCCGACGAGCCCTGACGCCAGGGTTGGCGACACTAGGCGTGCCCGAGTGCCCTCAGCGACGTGTCCACCTCTCGGCGACCAGCGTTCACCACTTCCGCCAGCTTTCCGGTCGCAGATCTGACCGGAAGCCAACGAGCGATCCGACTCGCCGGAACACGGCCGAAGGGCACCGCGACCTTCACATCATCGAGAGCAGCAGCGAGCAGTCTCCTCGCGTCCTCTACCCGTCCTCGAAGGTCCATAACGTCCAACCATTCCGTTGACGTGAGAGCTTCGCGCTGTTGGGCGACGCGAACTCGCATCGCCAGGTCGAGAAGCTGCTCCGCCGTAGCCTGGAGCTGGTGCGCGGTGGCCGCGATGTCGTTGACAACGCTGAGCGCTCTAGCCTCGTCCAGCAGCGATCCCGAGGCAGCCGAGATCTCCGCCACCACGTTGTCGGCTGTGACAACACCGGTCGGCCCGATGCTGAATCGCTCGATGCCCACGGCGTCGAGGGCCGCAGTTGCATCCTCGTTCCAGCCATTCACCACGTATACCCGAGCCGCTCGCATCTCCGCTCGCTCGATGACCGGCAGGACCTGGTCGGCGGTGGCGCCGCGCGGCCGAAGCAACGCTGCAGAAACGACGCGGTCGTCTTCGAGGATGACGAGCTGAGCGGTGTTCGTGACCGTCTTGAGCTTCGTCACATCGACGCCGCTGTGGGCGAGATGGTCCCGGATGGTCGCGACTGCCTTCGTCTTCGTCATGATCGTTGCCACCCTGAAAGGGTGCCAGATGCTCATTGGACGGGCGTTCCACTCCCGGTCTCGCGTGCAATCGTGACGGACCGGGATGGCGACGATCATCCCGGCTTCCGGCCTGACCAGCCAAAACCCGCGTTCCGGGTGCCGTTCGCGCGAGCAATGCATAGGCGTCACATGACCGAAACCCAGACCCGCTGCATGACGTGCGGCGTTCCGATTGTGTCCGCGCATATCGAATCCATGACCGACGCCGGTGTGAACCACCACCTCGAGCCAATGCTCACGATGGACGAGCTCAGCCGTTACACGCAGACCTCGAAGAGCACGCTCTACTCGCTGCGAAGCCAGGGACGCGGGCCCAAGGGTGTTCGCATTGGTCGGGCGCTCCGATTCCGGAAGTCCGACGTCGACGCATGGCTTCACATGCTCAGCGACGAGTCGCAGGCAGCCTGATGAGCGTCAAGAAAGCGGACAACGGACGTTGGCGAGCCCGCGTCTACCACCGTGGCAAGCAGGTCTCGATGGCGACGTTCGACCGGAAGAAGGACGCCGACGCTTGGGAGCTCGGACAGAAGACGAGTCTCAGGTCTGGAACGTGGTCCGACCCTCGCAACGCCGAGATGACGCTCGCAGAACTCATTAAGGAATTCCTGACCGAGCGGCGCGGGCTTGTTTCGCAGCAGACCTACGACACCGACGAGACCAACCTCCGCCTGCACGTCACAGACCAGATGAAGCGACTTCCCATCGGGTCCATCGATGGTCGGCAGCTGCGAAAGTACGTCGCCAATCTCGTGCGCACCAAGCGACACAGCACCGCGAAGCGGATTCGGGAGTCGCTCGGTGGGGTCTTCGCATACGCCGTGAGGGAGGCGTACATCTCGCACAACCCAGTTCTCGATGCACCGCTCGGTCGTGGGGACGGAACCGAAGCGAACACGGTTCGGCCCTTCACCGAGTCGGAGTTCAAATCGATGCTCGTGGCTCAACGAGCCCTGAACCCGAACTACGCAGACATCGTCGAGTTTCTCCGAGAAACCGGCCTGCGCTGGGGAGAGATGAAGGCGCTCCGTGTCCGCAACGTCGTGACGAATCCCTTCCTTGCCATCATGGTCGAGCGTTCGAAGAGCGACGGATACCCCGAGAAGCAGACGAAGGGACGCCGCAGCCGGAAGGTCCCCCTCATGGGTAACGCAGGAGCAATCGCGATGCGCCATGCTGATGGCAAGGCGCCCGACGCGTTCCTGTTCCGGTCGACCGGCGGCTCCGAGCTAAGCGGACCGAACTTCACCCGCGACCTTCGCTGGAAGACGACGGCAGGAGACCATCGCGTCCACGACCTTCGTCACACCGCGGCAACGGCGTGGATGAGCGACGGAATCAACGTCAAGACCATCTCTGTGTGGCTTGGTCACAGCACGACACAGCAGACCGTCAACCGCTACTCCCACTGGATGAACGACGACGGAGACATGGCCGCCATCGCGCGGATGATGCGGGCTCGACGCGAGCGCTCGGAGGAACGAGACCTGTAACGAGACTCAGCAAGCAAAGTCGAACGGGCGTGGCCCGGCTGCTCCGTCTCAGCGGTCCTCGCCGAGCACCAAGGAGAACGCCTCGCTCGAGAGTGTTGGCACGCCGAGGTCGCCAGCCAGCGCCACCACGGCGCGGTCGTTCGACACCACCACCCACTCCGCACCGAATAGACCCAGCTCGGCCTCGGCCAGCGCGTCCAGCGCGCACGCGAGCAACAACGGGTCGGCATTTCCAAGATTCGCGTAGAGGTCGATGAGGGTCGTGTCGTCAGCTGGAACACGCTGGAGGACGGCAGCGAGGTGCAGGAGGACGCCCTCGTTGGTCGTGTATTCGAGCGGGCGCAGCGAATCGACGTCCGGAAGGAATCGTGCTTCGTGGAGCACCTCGGACGGTAGCCGACACTGCTCGTGCACGAACGCCGAGGAGCGCTGCTCCTGGGTCAGCCGAGTCAACACATTGTTGTCGAGGAGGTAGAACGTCCCCATCATCCGAGCGCCTCCCGGAAGTCCCGGATCTCTCGCGGCCGGATCTTGTTCGCGCAGACCGCTCGGCAGAACTCACCTTCGGTGATCCTGCCGGCATCCAGCGCGCCGAGCATTCGAACGGACAGCTCTCGGCCGTTGTACGTCCGGACCCCGTTCACCGGTCTCGGCTGGCGGCCCTGCGACTTGGGCCGATTTGCGAACTCGAGGCGAAGTTCCTCGAGGTGTTGCTGAGCCCCGGAACGGCTGATGAGCCCGAGTCGCTGGAGGCGCACGACCATCGCGCTCGGAGTCACTTTGAACAAGTCGGCGGTACTCCTGATTTCCCCGAGATCGTCGGACGAAACCGTTCTCATCTGCGCCACCGGCATCAGGATCTCGCCAACAATGTCGTACTCGCGGCCCGGGTTCGACGCAAGGTTCCGGCCGTCGTAGGTGACCGGCGCGAAGATGCCGCGAGCGATCAAGACCGTGAGCAGGGTCAGCGTGAAGAGCTGACGCCCCTCCGGCTCCTCATCGTCGCCGTGATTCCCCCGCGAGAGGAAGATGTACGGGACCTTCCTGTCCTTGATGGTCAGCCCACTGAACTTGACCTCGATGAGCTGCGGCATGAAGCCGCGGACGCTGCGCGAGACGAGGATCTGGTGCGCCTCCAGTGTATCGATGAGCAACGATAGGGCGGCACCCTTCGATCGAGCCGAGCGGAGTACGGCCACATCCAAGTCGAGAGCCGTGAGCAGTACGGCGACGTCCTCCTCGATTGTCGCCCGAGGCCTCCGGAGGACTCCAACGATCTTGTTGTCGACGAGCGACTTGTCGTGAGTGCGCAGCATCATCTGCTTCCGAACAAGATCCTTCACGATGAGCTCGACGTCGCTGAGCTCGATCGTCGTACGCGAGTTGACGGCGAAAGTGTCCTTGCTCAGCCCTTGCAGCAGCTTCTTCGTCTTCGTTTCGACCTGCGCCCGAACCAGCTCGCGCGGCGCGAAGCAGAGCGCGTACGGCACCTGTGCGGTGCGCGCTAGATCGACGAGATCCGAGAAGCTGATCGTTGACCGTTCGAGGGCGTGGCGATACGGAACACGTGCGCTCACGACAGAGTTCTCGAACAGCTCGACGAAGACGACGCGGTCGGTCATCACGCGACTCCCGTGCAGGGTGACCGCGATCGTCCCTGACTGGTCGAGGCTCACGGCATCACCTCGTGGTGGCTCAACGACCCCGACCCAGTGGCTGCAGCGCTCCCCATCCGACCGACGATCCCTCATGTCGGCAGTCAAAGCGACCCCGAGTTCGGGTGTCGAGCGAGTTCGCTCGCCGACCGGAGGTCATCAAGAGGGTGGCGCCTACGAATGCGCTTTGACCCAATCCTGCACCAGACCACCGGCGCGCAGCGCTCGAGAGCCCCTACGCTCTGAGCATGGGTGTTCTCACGGTGACAATTCGTCCCGGTCGGCGCACGGAAACCCAGAACATGCCGTTCGAGGGCAATGGACGCGGCTACACCATCCTCGGAGACATGTTCGGCGCATCACGGCGGGGTCAGGTTGACTACTCCGACTGAAGGTCGTCCAGCACGGCGGTGTCGAAAAGTGGAAGCGTGCTGGAAGACCGGACTCCCCGAGAACGCGTGGCTCTGCGAATGCGCATGTGCTGGACGAAATCACGGCTCGGGGCAGCCGTTCAAGGTCACAGTGGGCGGTAGTGGACCCGGCGGACAACTCTCGGTGCAGGCTCGTGCGCCCCACGAGTTCTACGTCGGCTGACCAAGGGTCCAGTCGGCGAAAGAGTTGCGCGAAGGCGAGTTCAACTCAGTCGTGGGCTGGCCGTGGCGTCAGCGCACCGACCTTCCGAGCTGCTGATACGTACATCGAGCCGCCACCACTGCCAGCGTCCAGTGGGCTCTGGCGGGCTCGAACCGCCGACCACTTCGGTGTAAGCGAAGTGCTCTACCAACTGAGCTAAGAGCCCTCAAGGCTGATCCTACTTGGCGATGAGCCGGCATCGTGACGACGAGCGACTTGACTCGCCGTCGCCGACGACGGTGGCCGACTCCCGCGTGCAAGATACTTACCCTCGGCGCTGCGGCGCTGGTTCGACCCGACCGGGTCCACTCGAAGGGCCGGGGGTCCCGTGATCAAGCGCATCGTCCGTATCGACGGCATCGGCCTTTTCCAGCGTTGGCAACCCGGCAACGATTCCGCAAACCTTGAGCGGATCAACGTGGTCTACGGCGGCAACGGCACCGGCAAGTCGTCTATCGCACGCGCCTTTGGCGAGGCGACCGCGAAGTCCGCGGCCTCGACCGTGCATGTCTCAGTCGAGGATGGCGACAGGCTTCGTCACGTCACGTCGAGCGAGGATCCCTTCTGGACACGCGTCCGCGTGTTCAACCACGACTACATCGAGAACAACCTGAGCTTCGGCGCGGATCGCAGCGAGGCAGCACCGCTTCTCGTCCTCGGTCAGGAGAGCGTTGGTCGCGAGGCACGGCTCGCGCAGATCGCGGAACGCCTCGAAGTCATCGAAAGCGAGGAGCGGCTCGCGATCGAGGATGCCGGCCGCGCACGACATGCTGCGGACCGTCTCGCAACGTCGACCGCGACGACGATCCACAGCGAGCTGCAGCACGTGAGCGCACGGTACGGCCGGGCCTACAACCGTCGCCAAGTGAAGACCTTGCTGGACGCGTTCCCGACCAGGTTCGACGAATCCCTCGACGAGGTCATTTCGACGCATCTCGGCACTGTTCGTCCGCAGAAGATGGAGCCAGTCGCTCTCCTCACCAGCACCGGTGAAAGTGTCCTTCCGCTCGTCACCGAAGTGGGTCACGCGCTTGCCACCTCGGTGTCGAACGTGGTGCTCGACGACCTGGCCGAGCATCCCGAGGACAGCACCTGGGTGAGTGAAGGCGTGTCGAGGCACGAGCAACGCGACCGGTGCCTGTTCTGTGGCGGTGTGGTGACCGACGAGCGCCGAGGTGCTCTGGCCGCGCACTTCGACGGCCGCTTCCGGGAGCTGGAGCGCACGCTCGACGCGCTGGACGGTCGCGTCGCATCGGTCATCGCGGCTCAGCCGGGCATGATCTCCCGGGCGCCGGCAGCGAATCTCCTGTACCCGCCGCTCCGGGACACGTACGGTGAACTGCTCGCCGGGGTGCGAGAGGCCATCACATCTCGAAGCGAGGCGCTCGACGCGGTTCGCCGTGCGATCGCGACCAAGCGCTCCGCGATGTTCG
This sequence comes from Curtobacterium sp. MCPF17_031, assembly GCF_003234035.1. NCBI lineage: Bacteria > Bacillati > Actinomycetota > Actinomycetes > Micrococcales > Microbacteriaceae > Curtobacterium > Curtobacterium sp. MCPF17_031. The sequence continues at coordinate 20,571 of NZ_QKSG01000018.1, forward strand.
ACGTGGTCACGTTCGATGCCGGTGCAGTCGACGGCCAATCGGACGACGTAGCCGCGCTCAACCTCGTGCTGCGGGACCACAACGACCGTTCGGCGGCGTTCGAGTCGATCCGCGCGGACGCCGCCGATCGTGTCGAGCGCGCTCGGGTCGAGTTGATCCGCTCGGAGTACGTGTCGTTGTCCGAGCGAGCGATCCGCGCCGAGCAACGAGCGGCAGACCATGGCGCCGAGCGCGAGCAGTTGACCCGCGAACGTGAGCGGCTGAACTCTGCCGGGCTCGACGCGGGACCACTTGCAAGCGAGCTCACCCGAGACGTTGCCGTCCTCCTCGGTCGCGATGAGCTCCGCTTCACCGCCGTCGACGGGCGTTACGCCATCGAACGGGACGGGCGCCCGGCCGTCGGTCTCAGCGAGGGCGAACGGACAGCGATCTCCCTGCTCCACTTCCTGTGCAGCCTCCGCGACGAGACGATGCGTGGTGCCGACCTGACCGTCGTCATCGACGATCCGGTGTCGAGTCTCGACCAGGAGATCATGGTCGGCGTCTCCGGGCACCTCTGGAACACCTTCGTCGGAGCGGGTATCCGCCACCAGTTGATCCTGCTCACGCACAGCTTCGAGCTCTTCCGGATGTGGGTGAACCAACTAGACCGGCTGAACTCGCGGATCCGCCGGGACAACTCGTACTCATTGCACGAGCTGCGCTCGAGGGTGAGTCGCGACGCTGAGGACGTCCCCCGTCGCGTGCCGGTCCTGCGGAGCTGGAGCGACCCTCAGCTCCGCAAGAAGCTGCGCTCCCAGTACCACTATCTGTTCTGGCGGGTCGGCAGTGCCGTCCTCGAGCGGAACGCCGGTACGCAGTTCGAGGCTGAGCTTGAGGCTGCTGCGCTCCTACCGAACGCCGCGAGGCGGCTCTTGGAGTCGTTCCTGGCCTTCCGGTTGCCAGTGCACATGGGCGACTTCGAGGGGAGTATGCGGACGGCGTTCGACGAACACCGAATCGAGCAACCAGTTCGCCAGCGTCTCGTGCGGTTCCTTCACCAGTCGTCGCACAGCGAAGAAGCGGACATCTCTCGTCCCGTGGACATGCACGAGGCGGTGGTCGTCCTCGAGTCGGTGTTCCGCTTCATCGCGGCAGTGGATCGGCCGCACTTCGAGCAGATGTGCGCCGCCGTCGTCCCGGACCTCTCGTACATCGGTGCGTCTTCGGTCACGGTGGAACCGGTCGCTGCCGCCTTGCACATCCCCATTCCCACACCGACACCGACACCGACACCGACACCGACACCGACACCAGACCTACACGGACACGAGCGCAACGCTTGGACCGGCCGGAGGGAATGGGACGATCACCGTCGTGACCTGGGCTTTCGATAACCACCGGAGCGCGATCGACGGGACTGACATCCACGGTGTAAACGTGGCGCTCTACCAGCTGAGCTAAAGGCCCTCGCACCGCGTCTGGGTGCACCCCACATCCTACGGGTGCGCCGAGAGCGACGCCGAGCCCGTGACTACGCTCGCTCACATGCGCCGCTCCCCCGCCGTCGTCGCCGCCGCCGTGCTCGTCGCCCTGCTGTCGGGCTGCTCGACACCCGGTGCCGACACGAGTTCGGTCGAGCCGCCATGGCCACGTCCGACGGACCTCGCCCACCGCGCTGACGAGGCCGGGCTCGAGAACGTCTGGGGCGAACGCCTGGCGGAACACGTGCACACGCATCTGACCATCACGAACGGCGACACCCCGGTCGTGGTCCCGGGCAACATCGGGCACGCGAAGGCGCAGCGCTTCGCCGCACAGCTGCACACGCACGACACGTCCGGCATCCTGCACGTCGAGTCCCCGACCCGTCAGACGTTCACGCTCGGGCAGTTCTTCGACGAATGGGGTGTCTCCCTCGGGCCGGCGCACGTCGGTGGACTGCACGGTGAGCTGACGATCTGGGTGGACGGCAAGCGGTTCTTCGGCAACCCACGGTCGATCGAGTTGACGAACCGAGGGGAGATCGGGCTCGCCGTCACGACGATCGGCGAGGTCCCGCAACGCCCGGCCCCGTTCGACTGGCCGCCGCAGTACCACTGAGCCGCCCCGCTCAGGCCTCCTTCGGCGCCACCCACCCGAGGTCCAGGTCCCACTCGTCGACTGAGCCCGGCCCGAGTTGCCACACGTACTCGTTCTTGAGCTTCCGGCCGTCGTCGCGGAACGGCCCGGTCCGGTACGGGTAGAACGCCACGGTCGGCAGCGTCCCCGGAGGTGCGGTGCGGATCGCGTTCGAGAAGTCGCGGTTGAGCCGGCGCAGTTCGGCGACCACGGCCGGCCGGGCGCGATCGGCGTCGAACGAGTCGGCCGACGCGGCGAGCTGGAAGGCGATGTGCAGCTGGCGGTCGCCGTGATCGTCCTCGTAGCTGATGAGCCGGTGGTTCTCGATCGCTTCGAGCAGGACCGGGTCGCCGTACACGACGTCGCGCACGGCGTCTGGTGCGACGACAGCGCCGTTGAAGTCGACGGACAGGTCCGATCGGCCGTAGTGGAACAGCAGCGGCAGGTCGAGCTCGGCCTCGGAGAGCAGGTCCTCGTGCCCGGTCGCCCGCAGCACGGGCTTGAGGTCGCGCATCCGCACCACGTGCCCACGGTCGTGGATGTTGTACCGGATCCGGGGGCTGATGTTCTCGGAGCGGGCGATCGTGACGACGAGCTCGCCGCGGTCGTTCGTCTCGATCAGGTAGCCGAACGGGTTGAACTGGAACACCATCGGCAGGACGCCGTACTCGAACTGCTTGGTCAGTGCCGTCGAGAGTGCCGGGTCGGCAGCGATCGCCTTCCGCAGCGCCACCGAGAAGCCCGTCTCGATTCCCAGGTTGATCTCGAGGTCGCTCGCCCCGTACGACCCGAGGACGGTGTGCGCGTACTGCTCGATGTGGGCGCGCATGTTCTCGCTGATGCCCTCGCCGCCGAACGCCGCGACGATCGTGTACTCGCGCCAGTCGATCCGGTCGTCCTCGAACAACGCCTTGAGGAACGGCGGGTAGCTGAGGATCACGTAGGTGAAACCGGTGCCGAACTCCTGCATCGTCTGCACGATCTTGTCGCGGTCGGGCCCGATCGACTTGATCATCGTGGATTCGGTGAGCGACGCCGTGACGTTCATGCCGGTTGCCCATGCGCCGAGCGAGAACCCGTTCAGCACGAACGGCTGCTTCGCGAGTTCCTTCGAGGTCCGGGCGAACCCGAGCTGCAGCAGCTGCCGCGTCGCCTGCCGCTCGTCGGGTCCGCGCACCCAGCTCGTCGGGACACCGGAGGACCCCGACGACTCGTCCACGACGACACCGCGCCGCGGCAGCCGACCGTCGAGACAGCGCTCCGGGATGCTCCACCGCTTGACGTAGGACTCCTTGTCCATCTCCGGCAGGCCGGAGAACGCCGTGGCGATCCCGCTGCGCGTGTCCAGACGGGAGGAACGTCCCGCGTCCGACAGGAACCCTCGGTACGCGGGCACCCGCTTCGCCGCCAGCTCCGCCGTTCGCCACGCCCGCCACCGCCCGAGGGTCCACCGGAGCGGCTCGATGCCCGGCGCGAGCAGGAACTTGTGCGTCCCGACCCGCGGCATGAACAGTCCGACGACCGCTTCGACGACCCAGACCACCGCGAACACCGCCGCCCGCTTCACGAGGCACCTCCACCAGCGGGCGTGGCCAGCGTCATGGCCGACGCCGGCCGTCGGTGCGCGAGGGGCGGCGGAGCACTGCGGCCGAAGCGGAACAGCATCCACGCCATCCGCCCGTCGGACTCGTCGACCCCGGCACGTTCGACGAACGCCGCGTGCGACCGCGGGTTCGTGATGACCGTCCCGAAGGGGTGCAGGGCGATCCCCCGCGCATCGAGGTCGAGCCAGATGTGCATGAACGTCCGACCGGCCTCGACGTACTCCGCCGGGGATCCGAACGGCCCCTCGAGCCAGCCGAGCTGCCGCACGCCCCGCATCGTCGACAGGTAGACCTTCTTGAACGTGGTGCCGATGCCGGGCGCTTCCCACAGCCCGCGGTGCTCCATCGCGAACTTGAGCACCGGCCCCGGCATGAGCATCGTCTCGGCCGACAGCCCGTCCCCGGTGTCCGCCGCCTGGCGCTTCGAGAACCGTAGCCAGTGCAGGATCTCGGTGTGCACTGCGTCGTTCCGCAGGTCGTCGAACAGCGTCGCCTGGTTGACCCGGACGATCTCGTCGACCGTGGCCCGGTCCGCCGTCGTCCGGAACCGGTGACCGGCCTGCGCCGCGATCGTCTCCGAGGCCCGGATCACGTCGTCGTCCACGAGGGTCGCGTCGTAGGGTCTGCGCGAGGTGCGCCGAGCGAGCAAGCCGTGCAGGGCCTCCCGGTCGGCATCCGTCGCTGGGTGCGGTGTCAGCGCGACGCTGCCGAGCCGGTGCAGGTGGTCCGCCGGGTCTCGGTCGACCCGGCCGAAGTCCATCTCGGCGTGGTCGAGTGACTCGGTCACCGTGAAGCCGTGCGCCCGGGCGACCACGTCGAGACCAGCGAGGAACACGCCGGCGCAGACGTGCCCGAACGGGATCCCGAAGGACTCCGCCGGCAGTCCCCGCTGCAGGTCGTAGAAGACGGTCGCGATGCGGTCGTCCTCCACCCGCACCACGATGGGCTGCGAGTTGTGCGGTGACGGGTAGTGCCGTGCATCCTCGATGATGCCGGTCCAGGGTGTGGCCATCGGTTCCCCCTCGGTGGTCGTTGCCGCGAGCATACGCACCACCCGTCCACGCCCATGCCCGCTCGAGCATGCCTGTGGATGACGCAGCACCGTCTGGGATGCTGTGGAGGAAGGACAGCGGGCCAGGACGCAGTCCAGGCGACAGCAGCACGGGGCCAGGCGAGAGCACCATGGGCCCGTGCGAGAGCAGCATGGGCCCAGCCGAGAGCAGCATGGGCCCAGCCGAGAGCACCATGACCACAGGGGAACGGGGACTTCGATGACGGAACCGTCAGGACCGCAGCAGGGCGACACACGACGCCGGTGGATCGTCGGTGCCGGGGCGCTCGCCGTCGTGGTCGCCGCCGCCACGGTCGCGTGGTCCCTCACCGACTCCGACCGGGAGGCCCGACCCACCCCCGCAGCGGCCGTCGCCACGGCCACCCCCACGC
>NZ_QKSG01000019.1:0-23877 GCF_003234035.1 Curtobacterium sp. MCPF17_031
CCGTAGCGGGGGAGGAACTGCGACGCCGAGTAGCGGGAGTAGAACTGCGTGTCCGGCCGCCGACCTCGCCTCCCGCTTCACCCTCGCGGTGCTGCCGGACACGCAGTTCTACTCCCGCTACTCGGCGTCGCAGTTCCTCCCCCGCTACGGCGACGACCCGTTCCACGTGCAGACGCAGTGGCTCGCCGACAACGCCGACGAGCTGCACATCCCGTTCACCACCCACGTCGGCGACGTCGTCGACCAGGTGGGACAGGCCGGCGAGTGGCAGGCCGCCGACCGGGCGATGTCCGTGCTCGACGCGGCAGACATGCCGTACAGCGTCACGACCGGCAACCACGACGTCCGGAACTCCGCGGACACGGTGTTCGACACGTCGTACGACCTCGCCGCCGAGCCGTACCTGAAGACCTTCCCGGCCAGCCGCGCCACCGGCCAACCGACCGTCGAGTCGGGCACGGACCGCACCGGGCTGAGCCAGTTCCACGTGTTCGAGGCCGAGGGGCAGCGGTTCCTCTCGCTCGCACTGCCGTGGCGGGCCTCCGACGAGACGCTCGCATGGGCGAACCAGGTCATCGCGGCCCACCCGACGCTGCCGACGATCCTCACCTCGCACGAGGTCATCAACATCGCCACCGACGGCCTCACCGCGGTGGACACGGCCTACGGCGAGCGCCTGTGGAAGAACGTCATCGCCCCGAACGACCAGGTGTTCCTGACGCTGAACGGCCACTTCCACGGCTCGACGTGGAAGAGCCGCACGAACGACGCCGGGCACGCGGTCACGCAGGTCCTCATCGACCACCAGATGGACTACGAGGGCGGCAACGGCTACCTCGGCCTCATGGAGTTCGACCTGACGAACGGCACCCTGGCCATGCAGACCGCGTCGCCGTGGGTGACGTGGAAGCCGACCGAGACGCTGACGTCCTACGACCAGCCGTTGCTCGACGCCGCCAACCAGCGCTACAGCGTGCCGGTGGACTTCCGGACCCGGTTCGCCGGCTTCGCGCCGGACTTCCGCCCGGGCAGCGCCGACGAGCCGCCGCTCATCGAGCGCGCACGGCAGATGCTCCTCGACGGCTTCGAGGGCGCACCACCCGTCACGACCGAGCTCCCCGGCGGCCGCGCCGACCACACCATCGTCGACGGCACCCTCGCCTGGTGGCGTCCCGGTGAGCAGGAGACCGGCACCCTGGCGCCCGGCGCCACCGTGGACGACGTCGTCGGCGATGCGGACCTCACCCGCATGACCCACGCCGAGTCGGGATCCCCGACCGCGCAGGACGGCGACGTGACCGTCACCGACGAGGCGCACCCGCTCTCCTCGGACGGCGCCGGTCTCTGCTTCGCGAACGCCGACAAGGCCGCGAAGCGCTTCAGCGCGCTCACCTCCCCCGGTGACACGGCCGTCGACCGGGCCACCTTCCCGGAGGGCTACACGATCGAGACGTTCCTCGAGGTCGATCCCTCGTGGACCGACGGCGCGAACTCGTGGTCGAAGGCGATCGTCCGCAGCGGCAACCGCTCGCAGATCGGCGTCCCACAGACCCGCTGGGACTGGACGGCGTCGCCCGCGGCGCTCGGCATCTCGAACCTCAAGGAGTTCCAGTGGACCGAGGTGACCGCCGACCCGTCGAAGGGTGACCGCACCGCCTGGTCGGGCGAGATCATCCCCGGCCGCTGGCTGCACGTCGCCCTCGTGAACGACGTCGACGCCCGCACCACCACGATGTACATCGACGGCGCCCCGGTGCTCCGCAACGCGACCGACACCGGTGGGCAGACCGTGCAGGACGGCATGCCGTGGCTGTTCGGCAGCGACTGGGTCGACGACGCCGCCACGAACGGCTGGAACGGCTGCATCGGTGAGACCCGCGTGGTCGACCACCCGATCGGTGCCGAGTCCTGGCTGACCGCCCGCGCCGACCTCGACGCGCTGACCGTCGACGAGCCGGGCACCGAGGTCGCCCCGACCGCCGTCACCGGCTCCGGCCACCCGGGCGCCACCGTCACGCTCTCCGGCGCGGTCACCGGCAGCACCGAGGTCGCCGAGGACGGCACCTGGTCGGTCGAGCTCGCCGGCGAGGACGTCGACGCCGTGCGAGCCGCCGCACTCGTCCGCGCCGCAGCGACCGGTGAGGCCCAGGCCGTCCAGTCGATCGGCACCCGCAGCGGTGCAGCGGTCGCGTTCGCGGTCGCCCTGCCGGACGATGCCGACCCGACCGACCCGACCCCGACCGACCCCGGGTCGCCGGCTCCCGGTGACGGTGGTGACGGCTCGGGTGACGACGGCACGGTGACCCCCGCGCCGGGTGCCCTCCTGCCGGGCGCTGACGGCCCGGGCACCGGCGACGGCACCGGACCGGACGGCGACCTCGCCTTCACGGGTGCGCACGGCCTCGGCGTCCTCGGTGTGACGGCGCTCCTGCTGCTCGCCGCGGGGACCGCGGTCCTCGTCCGCCGACGACTGGGCACCCTGCCCCGGATCACGCCGACGGAGCAGTAGCCCACACCGCACACCACGGGAGGCACGGTGCGGGTCCGCACCGTGCCTCCCGTCCGTCGTTCCGCGGTCGCCTCCGAAGGGCCCCCTCGCCGGGAGGGGCACCGGGTCACCGGCCGGGTTCCGCCGTCCGGCACGACTGCGGGGCCTCCGCGAAGTGCAGCCATCCGGGCAGCCCTCCGATGAAGGCAGCACGGGTGGCCGGGTCGTGCAGGACCGTCCAGTCGACGTGCTCCTGCACCTCGGTCTCGTACTTGTCCCACTCGAACCAGTTGATCATCCGCACGTTCGGGAAGCGGGAAGCGGTCTCGGCGGAGAAGACCTGCGACCACCAGGCCTGCTTGATGGCGCGTTCACCCTCGGGGTCGCCCCGCGGGACGACGAGCGCGGCGGTCTCGGGAACGGCGACCGGCTTGTTGCGGCGCACCCCGAACAGGTCGTAGAAGTCGGGTACGGGGGTCTCGTCACCGCCGGCACCGTTGTACGTACCGGTGAGCTTCGCTGCGAACTTGCCCTCTTCCGGCAGGACGTTCGCACCCCAGGGTGCCGCGGCTCCCCAGTGGTAGATGGACAAGCCGACCCAGTCGACCACGTCATCGCCCGGGTAGTAGGGCGTGTACGGGTCGTCACGTGCCGTGAGGGCCCCGTCGCCGTCAGTGTCGAGCACCTCGAACGCGAGCGTGCCGGCGACGGCTGCAGCGGGACCGCCGTGGAAGGGGTAGCCGCCACCCTCGTTCGGCGCCCACATCGTCGCGCTGCCCGGCGCCCCGCTCCGCAGCGCCCGGGCCACGCGGCGGAAGGCACCGACGTACGCGTCGGGCTGCTGGCCCCAGGGGTACCAGGACCCGTTCATCTCGTGTGCGAAACGGACGATGACCGGAACGCCGCTCTCCTGGATCTCGTTCACCAGGGCGGCGACGTCGTCAGCGACGTCGTCCGTGACGGACTGCAGGCCGTCCTGCGGTTCGAGTGTCAGGAGCAGCGTGCCACCCTGGCCGCGCACCTGGTCGGCGGCGCCGCGCACGTCCTCGACGTCCTGCGCTCCGAGCGGGACGTCCGCGAACACGACCGCGACTGCGGGCCTGTGCCCCAGCAGCGTCGCGTACTCCTCGAGCGTCTGACGGCCCCAGTCCAGGTTCACGCCGAACAGGGACCCGGTGTCGGGCACCACCTCGGACGCACGGCGGGGAGCACAGCCGGCGGCCGCACTCCTGAAGGCGCGCGGGAACGTCGTGCAACCGGACAGCGCGACGGAGCTGACGATGGTCACGCCCGCCAGTGCTGCCATCGACAGGAACGAGCGGCGAGGCACGGCAGGGGACACGGACTCCATCGTCCCACGAGCCGAGCGATCCGCCTCTCGAGGTGTCGTGGTCGCCGGTTCCGCGACGGCTCGGTACGGTGGCAGCGCCCCCACCCCGTCCTGCCCCGTCGTCCGAGAGGCCCCCGTGCGCCAGCTGTACCCACCGCTCGAACCGAACCGCTCCGGCCTGCTCGACGTCGGCGACGGCCAGCAGGTCTACTGGGAGGAGTGCGGCTCACCGGACGGCAAGCCCGTCGTGTTCCTGCACGGCGGGCCCGGCGCCGGCTGCTCACCCGACCACCGTCGCCTGTTCGACCCGGCGCGCTACCGGATCGTCCTGTTCGACCAGCGCAACTGCGGCCGCAGCCTCCCGCACGCCGGCGACCCGGCCACCGACCTGTCCACGAACACGACCTGGAACCTGGTCGGCGACATCGAGCGACTGCGTGCCCACCTGGGGATCGACGCGTGGCAGGTGTTCGGCGGGTCGTGGGGGTCGGCACTGGCCCTGGCGTACGCCGAGACGCACCCGGAGCGGGTCACGGAACTGGTGCTCCGCGGGATCTTCACACTGCGGCCGAGCGAGATCGACTGGTTCTACGAGGGCGGGGCCGCGAACGTGCTGCCCGACCTGTGGGAGGGGTACCTCGCTCCCCTGGCACCCGAGGAACGGCAGCCCGGCGGCCTGGTCCGCGTGTTCGAACGCCTGCTGGCCGACCCGGACCCCGCCGTGCACGGACCCGCCGCGGTCGCCTGGGCGAGCTGGGAGGCGGCCTCGATCACGCTGCTGCCCCGACCGGACCTGGTCGCCCGGTACGCGGACCCGACGTACGCGCTGGCGTTCGCCCGGATCGAGAACCACTACTTCACCCACGACGGCTGGTTCGAGGACAGCCAGCTGATCCGCGACGCCGACCGGCTGCGCGAGATCCCGACCGTCATCGTGCAGGGGCGCTACGACATGTGCACGCCGGCCGTCACCGCGTGGGACCTGCACCGGGCGCTGCCGTCGGCAGAGTTCCGGCTGATCGACGACGCCGGGCACGCGTTCGACGAGCCGGGCATCCTCGACGCGCTGCTCGAGACGACGGACCGGTTCGCGGCTGCAGGCGCGGGCGCGGCAGGGTCAGCGGTCTGACTCAGGCGGCGTCGTCGGCGGTGCCCGGTAGCTGCTGCTCCACGCGGTACCGCTCGACCTCGGCGTCGACCGCCCTGCGACGCTGCCAGGCCCGACCGAGGAGGAGTGACAGGGCGCCCGCTGCCGTCAGGACCCCACCGAGGACTGCGCCCGGGAGGGGGCTGTCCGTCCGCTCGTCGTTGCTGAGACCGACGGCACCGAGCAGCAGCGAGACACCGATGAGCAGGACCAGCATCGCGGCCGAGAACCCCCAGAGCCACGGCTGCCGCACGTCCAACCGCGCTCGCGTGGGGAAGGCGATGACGGCGAACACACCCCATCCGATGGTGACGGCGGCAGCGATGCGGAACCACGAGCCGAGCAGGACCCCGGCTGCGATCGAGACGACGACGCCGCTGATCGCCCAGAGCCAGAAGCCCCACGTCGAACCCCGCTGCGTCATGCGCCCACCGTACTGACGGCGGAGGCGACGAGGACGCGCCGACGCACCACGCGCCTCCAGGGCGCAGCACGTGGTGGGGTGGTGCCATGACCGACGACCTCGTGCCGTGGTTGGTCGCCGGGGGGCTCGCCGTCGTGGTGGTCGTCCTGGTGGTCCTCCTGCGGCGACACCAGACCTCTGCCCGCGCCGAGCTCGACGCCGCCGAACGGACGCGTGCTGCGGAGCTCGCCCAGCGCGAGGCGGAGCACCGGGACGCCACCGCGCGGCTCGAGGCCGACCGGGCGGCGCAGGTCGCGGCGGCCGACGCTGCTCGGCGGGACGCACTCACCGAAGCGGAGGAGAGCCGCGCGCTCGCCCGTCGAGGCATGAAGTGGGAGGAGGCGTCCGAGCAGGCGGTCCTCCGGGCCTGCCGTGCCGCCGGGGTGAGCGGGGTGCTGATGACGAACGTCGTGTTCGTCCCCGTCGGCGAGACCGAGCAGGGTCCGTGGCGGAAGTTCGTCGCGCAGGCCGACCACGTGCTCGTGTCCGAGTCCGGCCGCGGTCTGGTCATCGAGAACAAGCGCTGGGGCGGGATCGTGTTCGACGGACGCCGTCCGAGCGAGGTGCACCCGGCGTTCCGGAACCTGGTCGACGAATCGTCCCTCGTGCCGCCGTTCGCCGTGCAGGTGCGGAGCCGCACGGTCCTCAACGGTGAGGAGGAGGCCGAGAACTGGTGGCAGGTCCGGGTCCAGGCGAAGGGGGCGTCGCCGGCGCAGCAGGTGCGGCAGCAGGCCCGACGGCTCGCTCGTTTCGTCGACGAGCAGACCGGTGTGTCCCGCACCTGGTTCGACACGTGCGTCTTCTACTCGTCACCCTCGGCAGCGACGTTCGTGGAGCCGGAGGACCGCAGCGGCACCGTGACGACGAGCATCGTGACGAACGACCACGAACTGCAGTCGGCTCTGGCGTCCTGGGCGGCCAAGGACTCGGTGCCGAACCGCGCCCGCGCCGACGCTGTCGTGCGGGTGCTCGCCGGGCAGGGCGCCCACGCGATCACGGTCGGGAGCTACCGCCTGCCGGAGTGACCCGGGACACGCTCCGGACACGACGACGCCCCACCGGCCCGAGCCGGTGGGGCGTCGTCAGTGGAGCGGGGAGCGCTACGCGGTCGGGCGGATGACCGACGGGAGCATCACGTGCAGGTGCCCGGCGAGCGCGGTCTGCGCGTCCTCGAGCGAGGTGAAGTCGCCGACGACCAGGCCGAAGGTGTCCGAGGCGACGTAGCGGCCGTCGCGCTTGTCGACGGAGCCGCCGAAGTACCCGCCGTAGTTGGCGACCCACTCGTCGTCGCCTTCGAGCGTCCAGGTGAGCTTGGCCCGCGCGGCACGGGCGCTGGTGGCGGCCTCGGCCTCCAGGACGGCGACGATGTCGACGGTGTCGGTGTCGAGGGTGACGTCGGTCCCGGTTGCGGTCCGGTTGATGGTCGTGGTCATCGCGCTCTCCTGTCGTGTTCGGGGTACGTGCTGCAGTACGTGAACGCTACGACACCGATCGCGCCGATCGACAGCGAGGCCCGTCGATTCACGGGTTCAGCCCCGGATGTTCATCCGCGAAGCCCGGAACTCCGGGCTTCGCCCCCCGGCGTTCGGGGTACAGCAGGGCCGATCGGGGTACTCGTCATCCGGACGACGGCCGACCGGGGTACGACGCGGGACGCCCGCGTCGACGCGAGACGCCCGCGTCCACGCGAGACGCCCGCGTCGACGGGGCGTCCGGGCCTCAGGACACCGCGCGCAGGGCGTCCGCGATGGTCGTCAGCGCAGCGTCGATCTCGTCAGCGACCCGCACGTGCGTGGACTCCGAACGACGGTAGGGGTCGTCCACGTCGTCGTCTGCCGGGTCAGCAGGCGGCGGCACGGTCCCGCGCAGCCGGGCGACCCGCTCGACCAGGGCTTCCGGCGAGTGCACGTCCGCCAGGTCCCCGGGCTCCAGGCCACCGAGCACCCGCGCGAACTGCTTGATCGTGAACGCCCGCTTCGCAGCGCGCGGCGCGAGCTGCACGACCGCGGCACGGTGGGAGCGTTCGGCCGTCAGCACCAGGTCCGCGGACCGGGCGATCTGCTCGGTCAGGTAGCGGGAGCGGTGCGCCTCCGGATGTCCGCCCAGCCGGACGGACTGCTCGGCGGCGGCACCGTCCATCACGGCACCGTCATCGGCGATGGTGCCGGCCGACTCGACGACGTGCAACGAGGCAGCCGGACCGAGACGCTCCTGCAGCACCTGCCCACCGAGCGGTGACCGGCAGATGTTGCCGCTGCAGACGAAGAGGATCCGCACGCTCAGCCCTGGCCGAGCAGGTCGTGCCGGACGACGATCGCGTCACGCCCGGGGCCGACACCGATCGCGGAGATCCGCGCTCCGGACATCGCCTCGACCGCGAGCACGTAGTCCTGCGCGTTCTTCGGCAGGTCCTCGAAGGTCCGGACGCCGGTGATGTCCTCGGACCAGCCGGGGAACTCCTGGTAAACGGGCTTGGCGTGGTGGAAGTCCGACTGCGACACGGGCACCTCGTCCACGCGCTGACCGTCCACCTCGTACGCCACGCAGACGGGGATGGTCTCCAGGCCGGTGAGGACGTCGAGCTTGGTCAGCACGAAGTCCGTCACGCCGTTGATGCGTGCCGTGTAGCGGGCGATGGGGGCGTCGTACCAGCCGCAGCGACGTGGGCGACCGGTCGTGGTGCCGAACTCGAAGCCGTTGGCGCGGAGGAACTCCCCCGACTCGTCGAACAGCTCGGTCGGGAACGGGCCGGCGCCGACGCGGGTCGTGTACGCCTTGACGATGCCGATGATCCGCTCGAGCTTGCCCGGGCCGATCCCGGACCCGGTGGCGGCGCCACCGGCCGTGGCGGACGACGACGTCACGAACGGGTAGGTGCCGTGGTCGACGTCGAGCATGGTGGCCTGGCCGGCTTCGAACAGGACGGTCTCGCCCCGCTCGAGGGCACGGTGGATCTCGAGCGCCGTGTCGGCGACCATCGGACGCAGGCGGTCGGCGAAGGACAGCAGCGACTCGACCACTTCCTCGGCGTCGATCGCACGGCGGTTGAAGACCTTGACCAGCAGGTGGTTCTTCTGGTCGAGGGCCGCTTCGACCTTCTGCCGCAGGATGTTCTCGTCGAAGATGTCCTGGATGCGGATGCCGACGCGGTTGATCTTGTCCGCGTAGGTCGGGCCGATGCCACGACCGGTGGTGCCGATCTGGCGCTTGCCGAGGAAGCGCTCCGTCACCTTGTCGATGGTGCGGTGGTAGTGCGTGATGACGTGGGCGTTCGCGGAGACGCGGAGCTTCGACACGTCGACACCGCGGGCCCTCAGCGCGTCGAGCTCCTGGAACAGGACCTCGAGGTCGACGACGACCCCGTTGCCGATGATCGGGGTGACGCCCGGGGTGAGGATGCCCGAGGGCAGCAGGTGCAACGCGTACTTCTCACCGCCGACGACGACCGTGTGTCCGGCGTTGTTGCCACCGTTGAACTTCACGACGTAGTCGATGCGGGAACCGAGGAGGTCGGTGGCCTTCCCCTTGCCCTCGTCGCCCCACTGGGCGCCGATGATGACTGCTGCGGGCATCTGGTTCTCCTCACGTTGGCGGAGGACCGCACACGGCCGTCCGGGCCGGTGGTCCACCCGAGTCTATCGGCTGGTCATCTCCGCGTCACCGGCACGACGCCAGCTGTGGAGAGCGGTGGCCCTCCGGAGCACGCTGGATGAGCACGACGACCGCCCCGACGAGAGGAACCACCATGAGCGACCCCATCGACGACATGAACCGCCTGCTGGACACCCAGCAGGCCGAGGAGCTCACCGACGGCGGCATCGGTTCGGTCGAGAGCGCCCCGCAGGACGTCATGCCCGAGACCGACCGCGGGCGCGAGGCCGCCGACGAGCGTCCCGACGCCTGAGCAGCAGACGGCCTCCGGTCAGTGCAGGTCTGAGCGCCCACGCCTGAGCGCGCACGGATGGCGCTCCGAGCACGCTCGACCCCGTCAGTGATCCGACGAACGGAAGGAACACCATGAGCGACCTCAGCGACAAGGCCAAGGACTTCGCGAACAGCGACAAGGGCGAGAAGGCCAGCGACTCCGGCCTGGACAAGGCCGCCGGCGCGGCCGACAAGGCCACCGGTGGTGGCCACGGCGACCAGGTCGACAAGGCCGAGAAGGCTGCCGACGACAAGATCGGCAACTGACGACGAGTCAGGATGCACATGACGGGAGGCCCGGTACCAGCTGGTACCGGGCCTCCCGTCCTGCAGGTGGTCGCGTCACGTCCACGACGGGCGCGGCCGTGGAGGATCCGGCTCAGGGACGGTCGCCGGCCGGTTGTGCAGCCCGGCTCGGGCGACGGCCGCAGGATCGGCCCGCCTTGGCCGAGAACAGGACGAAGGCCAGGATCTCGGACGATGCCAGGACGGTGAACACGCCGACGAGCCCCAGTCCGAGTTCGACCGCGAGCACCGATCCCAGGACCGCGCCGACCGCCACCGCGGCACGGAGTGCCATCACGTCGAGGACGGCTCCCTCGCGACGGAGCTGCGCGAACGGAACGGTGGCGGGGATGCTCGCCGCCTTCCACAGGCACGCAGCGACCACCGCGGACGTGCTGACGCCCCAGCTGGAGCCGAACACCTGATGCGGCACCCCGAGCAGGTGCGCCGCGACCACGGCGGCGAGAGCCCCGATCGACATGGCCGACAGCGTCACGACGAGTCGGGGGGCCGGGCAGGCGAGCAGCACGGTGCGCAGGTACCCCAGGACGGGCTGCAGGACACCGAGCACCGTCAGGACCAGCCGGAATGCCACCGCGGCCGCCGAACCCAGGACAGTGAAGACGACCGCGGTCAGCACGAGCGGCACTGCCGCCACCAGACACGTCTCCGCACCGACGACGACGCGACGGCGCATCGGGACCGCCCACGGCCGCACCGCCGGGTCGACGATGCACCGCAGCACGACCGGAACGACCATGCCGACGGCGAGGAACCCGAATGCGCGCGCTCCGATGCTCGGGGTGAGGACGGACGCGATCACCCCCGCTGCGACGAGGAGGACGGCGCCGATGAGCTCCGACCGCCAGTGTCCTCGGACGACGGCGTTCATCCGGCCGATCTGCAGCGCCGCCATCAGCACGGGCAGCGCGACCATCACGCTGTGCGTGGTGGGTGCGACGAGGACCAGCACCGTGGCCGTCGTCGCGGCGACCGCACCGAGCCGGGACCCCGTCGTCCGGTGCTCCCTGGGGACGTCCGGATCGGCGAGTCGTGCCTCGGCGAACACGGCACAGACGACACCGCTCAGGAACGCGCCGACGCTGAGCGCCAACGCCACCGCTGCCTGTGACGGCAGGTCGAGCGTCCGGGCAGCGACCACTTGGACGAAAGCCGGTCCGACGGGGAGGGCGGCGCCGCTGAGGACCATGCCGGCGCTCGACACGGCCGCGGAGGAGCGGCGGGCGTTCACTCGGTCGTCGCCGTGATGCGCGCTCCGGCCAGTTCGGCCAACCGGTCGGACAATGCCGTGCGGTGTCCCTCGAACCCGCGGAGGGCGACCGAGACGGCCGCGTCGTAGCGCCCCCGGAGCTCGGGGTCCGCGACCAGTTGCCGGATCTGCTCGTCCACCTCGGTCGGGTCGAATGCGTACACCGAGTGCACGTAGTCGCTCAGGCCGAGGTCGTCGAAGGCGCCGAAGCCCTTCCGCTCGTACGCCAGGTGGACGACCCAATGACCGGCCCGGAGCGCCATGAGGGCCGCGTGCAACCGGACCGCGACCACCACGCGCCGAGGTCCGTTGACGTACTCGTCCCGGTCGAGGACCCGCTCGGGGCACGTCGCTCCGACGGCGCGGTCGTCGTCATTGCCGGCTCCCCTGCTCTGGACCCATCCGTCGAAGGGTCTGAGCACGGCGGCGAGTTCGAGGATCCGCGTCCAGCCCGCTCGGCGCACCGGGCGCACCGACAGCACCGGAGTCCGGTCGCGGAGCGGCGCCGTCCGGGTCGCCCAGTCCGGGTCGAGCAGGGCCATGTCCGGCATCCGTACGGCGTTCGGCAAGCGGAGTTCGCGCACCGAGCGGTCGTCCCGCAGGCACACGAGGTCGATCTCGGCGAGCAGGCTCCGCAGGACGCGGCGGATCACCCGCCCCTCGGGGCCGATCGATTGCGGCAGGTACACCGCGGGCGTCGCGGTCCGGGCAGCCGCCACCAACTGCGGAAGATGGGCGATGGACGTCTTGAGGGTCTCGACGACCCCGCCGAAGCGCAGGTAGCCGCCGCCGACCCCGACGACGAGGTCGAAGTCGTCGAGGCGGCCGAGGCTCCGCAGACCGGACAGCCCGGAGCGTGCAGTCCATCGTGACGACAGGAAGCGGACGCGGTCGCGCGGAGTGAACGACTCCGGGTAGCGGGCGAAGACCGTGTACTCGGTCTCTGGGTCGATGCCGTCGAGGAGGTCGATCGCCGCATCGACGAGGAGCCCGTCCCCGGCGTTCGAGGCACTGTACGCGTGCAGGATGGCCACCGTCGTCATCGCAGTACCTCCGCGTAGCGACGGAGGTGCTCACCGACGCTGCTCTCCCAACTGAAGCGACCCGCCCATGCTGGACCGGCGGACCGGACGTCCGCGCACCAACGGTCGTCCGCGAGCGCCGCCGAGACCCCCTCGACCAGACCCCGTTCGGAGAGGTCCTCGAGTGGCCAGCTCGGGCCGGCGACCTCGGCGAGGGAGCCCCGCCGACTCGCTGCGACGGGCACGCCAGCAGCCAGGGCCTCGAGCACGGGGAACCCGAAGCCCTCGTAGAGACTCGGGAAGACGAACAGTCGGGTGTGCTGCATGAGGGCAGCTCGCTCATCGTCGGAGACGAAACCGAGGTACTCGCAGTTCTGAGACGACGCCACACGATCGAGGACGTCCCGGTACCGCCAGGCGGGCCGCCCGGCGAGGACGAGTCGCACGCCGGATGCACGGAGCGCCGGGCTCTCGAACGCGCGGACGAGTTCGAGCAGGTTCTTCCGCGGCTCGATGTTGCCGAGGTACAGCGCGAACGGTCGGTCTCGGAGGTGCTGGAAGCGATCCCCGAGTGCCGCCGGGGTGGTGAACGCGTCGTGGTCGATGCCGTGCGGGATGACCGAGATGGTCGTGGGATCGACGTCGAAGACCGCAGCGATGTCGTCCGCCGCCGACTGCGAGACCGTGATCAGGCCAGAGGTCGACCGGATGGCCCGGTGGACGCGTGTGCGCCAGACCCGCTCCTGGACTGGCGACCGCGCGACGTCGATCCACCTGCTCGCGACACCGTGCACGGTGACGATGCTCGGGACTCGCGTCGGGATGACCGGACCGGTGTCGGCACTGTAGTGGATGACGGTCTCGGCGGACCGCCTGAGGCCGGCCAGTGTCTCCAGTGCCGCAGTGATCGCCGGATGACCTGCCGCAGGGAGGACGCCGGTGGTGTGCCCGGCTGCCCGGACGCCTCGGACGAGCTGTCGTGCGTAGGTGGTGTTGCCGCCGACATGTCGGTCGACGACCCTGCTCGGGAAGACGACGTTCACCGCCCGAGGGCCCGACGTCCGAGCACGGCGGCATCGCGGTAGAGGTGGCGGAACGACGTGGACTGCACCTCGTGGTTCATCAGACGGAGCAACAGCGACGCACCGATAGCGGTGTCCCAGGCGACCGCCTTGTCGTCGAGGCAGCGGACGACCTGTTCGGCGAGGCCGCGCGCACCGTGAGCCTGTCGCAGCGTCGTGCCCTCGAACGCGGGGATCCTCCTGGCGACCACCGGCACTCCCCGGGCCGCCGCGTCGAGGACGCTGATCGGGAAGCCCTCGTAGCGCGCGGTGTGCACGATGGCGTCGACGTCGGCGATCTCGGACACGAGTTCCGGGTCCGAGAGCCAGCCGGTGACCTGGATGCCTCCACGCTCGAGTGCCCGCTCGTGTCGTGCTTCCCCCTCGCCGATCCAGACGGCCTCGAGGTCCGGCACCTGCTGCCGTACGCGGCGGACGACCCGCAGGAAGAGCCGTGGGTCCTTCTGGTGACATGCACGGCCGATCATCGCGATGCGCGGCGGACGGGCCACCGCTAGGTCGGTCCTGATCCCGGCGCTGCCCACGGACGGCACGTTCGGCACGAGGACCGTGGCGGCACGGGGGTTCATGAGTCGCGCGAGCCGGTCTTCCCGCGCGGAGAGGACTGCGACACACTGACGCCGCTGGGCGAGGGCCGCTTCGACCGCGAACCCGACGAGCCCCACCAGGGATGCCCGCCGCTCGCACACGTAGCCGTGCGGCTGGTAGACGATCGACGCCCCGCGTGGTGCCGCGAGCCGGACGAGCACACCAGCCCAACTCGAGTGCGCGTGGACGATCGTCGGCTGCACGCGCAGGAGTTCCGCGCGGACCCGACGGAGTTGCCGAACGAAGCCGCCGGGCAGTTCGCTGATCGAGACGAAGACGTCGGCAGCGACTGCGCGGTCGAGATCCGCTCCGGCAGCGAGGAGACGGTGCGTGTGGTCAGGCGTCGCCGAAGCAGTGGCGCACACCGCTCTGCTGACGCCGCCTGCGAAGCACGTGGTGACGTGGAGGACCGTCGGGCGCGACTGCTCGGCACCGCTGACACGGTCGGACCCCGCCGAGCTGGGCCGTGCGGCGGGGTCGTCGAATTGGGTTGCCATGCCGATATACTAGCATCTGATCTGATACTTCAGCCATGGCGACCACCTCCAGCGCGCTAGAGGGGGACGTCAGCCGCGGAAGAAGTCCGCGTACGAGGGGTCACCGACCACCTGGGTGTGACCGGGTTCGGCGAGGCGCTCCTCCACCATGGCCCGGATGACGTCCGGCGGGGTCAGGCCGCGGCGACGCCACTCCATCGGGTTCTGCCGGAGCTGCACCAGGCTGTTCGTTCGCATGCTGCAACACTGGCACGAAGTACCTAGTTCGCCTAACTACCTGTCCTGTAGGCGCACTTCCCACCGGTGGTCCACGGCACCCCGCGTCACACGACGGAGCGGGCGGCCCGTTCCCGGACCGCCCGCTCGTCTCGCTCTGTGCTGTTGTCGGTGCTACTTCGTGATCTTGCCCGTCTGGGGCGAGGTGACCGAAGCGGTCTCGTACCCGGACTTCTTCGCGGTCAGGACGAACGAGATCCTGTGCCCGACGTCCTTCGGCCCGGTCTTGTAGGTCGACCGCGACACCCCGACGTCCTTGCCGTCACGCAGCCACTTGTACGTGAACGTGACGCCGTCCGCGTTCCAGGTGCCGGTGTGCGACTTCAGGTTCGCCCGGATCTCCAGCGAGCCGGTGACGACCACACGGCCGGACACCAGCGCGAGCTTCGGCGTCACCGAAGTCGTGCTGAGCAGGTCCGCCTGGTCGCCCGGCGCGTTGTGCAGGTGCAGGAGCAGCACCTTCGCCGAGGTCGAGGTGGCCGAGGCCCGGATGACCTTGATCGCCGTGTCCGGGTACGTCAGGCTCGACGCCCCGTTCGCGGTGAACGACACCGCCGGCTGGAAGGCGTTGTAGGTCGCGACCTTCGTCTCGTCGACCACCGAGGACGCAGCCATGGGCAGCGTCGGCGAGTAGGACGACTCGGTCACGACCGAGTAGTCGAACACCGCGGTCTTCGACTTCGCCGTGTACCCGAGCGCCGCGAGCGACACCGGCAGCACCTTGACCGCGGAGTCGAACGTGTTGACGTCGACGCCGGCTGCGACACCGCCGAGGGGGCGCGTGTCCACGACCTGCTTCTTCGGGTCCTTCTGGTGCAAGTCGAGCGTCGTCACGACCGTCACGTCCGCCGTCGCCGACTTGGTGTCGTACGTCAGGTAGTCGGGGTCACCGTCACGGTTGGTGTCGATGAGCACCTCGACGTTGTTCGACTGGCCGGGGTTCGACTCGGCGCCGTCGGTCTGGACGCCGAACGACACCAGGCCCTTCGACTTGTCGGCCAGGCCGAGCGCCGTGGAGTTGGCGCCGTAGGCACGGATGTCCGCGCCACGGAGCGTCTGCTTCGCGGTGCCGTCCGGGAACGACTCCTGCGGGTCGGTGCCACCGAGCTGGAACGGTGCGACGAGCGCCCGGTAGCCGGTCGTGCCGGTTCCCTGGGACAGGCCGCGGCCCTCCATCGTGATGGTGCTGGTGCGGGCCTTGCCGGAGAACACGACGTCGTCCGCGTGCAGTGCGCTGACCGGCTCCGGCGCGGCGTAGACGCCGAGTCGGAGCGGCGTGACGCCGTCGGCGGCCGGGGTGAACGTGACCAGGCCGGTGGCGGCCGGGACGAACTCCCGCGGGGTGCCGCCCTCGACGGCGACCTGCGTCGGGTCGATGACCTTCCGCAGGAGCGTCGGGTCGGCGATCGTCATGGTGACCGTGACCGTGGCGGTGCCGCCGGCAGGGACGGTGACCGTGTCGGTGTTCAGCGTGAAGACGACGCCGGGCTGCGCGATGCGCGACTCGTACGCGACGCGGTAGGTGTGCGCGGTGGCCGAGGTGTTGCGCACCAGCAGGGTGCGCTTCTCGGTGGTCGCCGCGCCGACCTCGACGACGCCGAAGGAGGCCGTGACGAGCTGCCCGTTCTCCTGGCTGCGGACGGTGGTTCCGTCCTGCACGGCCTGGAGTGCGTCGACCCGGCCGATGCCCTGGCGGAGCAGGGTCGCCGACTGGCCGTCCTTCGCGCTCTGGCGCACGTCGTGCGTGGCCGTGTTCATGAGCGCTGCCTTGATCTCCGGTGCCGTCCAGCCCGGGTGGGCCTCGAACGCCAGCGCGGCGACGCCGGCGACGTGCGGGGTGGCCATCGAGGTGCCGCTGAGCGACAGACGGTCGTTGCCGGTGCCGTTGGCGGCCGAGATCACGTTGACCCCGGGGCCGGCGATGTCCGGCTTGACGACGTCGCCGTAGGAACCGTGCTCACCGCGGCTGCTGAAGGACGCCAGGGTGTTGACCGTCTCGGCGTCGGTGGCGAGCTGGAAGCCCTTGAGCTCGTCCGCGAACCGGACGTGCAGGGTCCCGGCCTTCGCCGCGGCCTGGAGGCCCGTCACGCTCTCACGGGTCAGTTCCGCACCCGGGATGGTCGCGTTGCCCGCGATGCCCGAGTCGAAGGTGTTCACCGTGCCGGCGAGGAGGACGCCGATGCCGCCGGCGGCCTGGACGTTGTTGAAGCGGACACCGGAGCCGCACTCGAGGGCGCCGTCGGTCCACTTCAGCCAGACGACCTTGCCCGCGATCGCAGCGGCCTGGTCGGCGCTGAACGCCGTGCAGCCGTCGATGTCCGTGGTGGGGACGACGACGTCGCCCTCGACGGGGAGCGGGCCCTGGTGGTTCTGCGAGTACTGCGCGCGCCAGGTCTTCGCGACGTCCGCCGGGGCGGTCGCCTCGACACCGTCGAAGAGGCTCTGTCCGGTCGCGGCAGCGGCGACGGTCAGGGCGCCGGCCGAGTTGCCCGGCGAGCCCCCGATGTCGGTGAAGTCGTCGGCGTTGCCAGCAGCGATCACGGGCAGCACACCGCGGGCCGTGAGCGCGTCGATCTTGGCGTTGTCCGGGTCGTCGGCTGCCCCGTAGTCGGAACCGAGCGACAGGTTGATGACGTTGATGCTCTTGCCCTCGGTGAGGGACTGCCCGACCCAGTCGAGCGCGGCACCGGTCAGGTCGGTCGAGCCACCCTGGTCGCCGAACACCTTGAGCGAGTAGAGACCGGCCTGCGGGGCGCTGCCCGGGCCGACCCACATGTCCTGCACCTGCTGCGGGGTGAGGGTCGAGTAGTCACCGCGGAAGGTCGTCTTGTCGGCGTTCAGGCCGAACCCGGCGGCGGTGCCGGCGACGTGGGTGCCGTGGTCGCCGCCCTTGCCGTCGATGGGGTTGGCATCCGGCGCGGGCACCGGGTCGTAGGCGTCCGGGTCCGTCGGGTCCGCGTTGTACGTGGGGCCGGCGAAGTCGTAGCCGCCGAGGAACTTCGAGGGGTCGTACCAGCTCGAGGCCGGGGCGCCGGTGCTGGCGAGGGCCTCCTGGTAGGCGGCGGTGGTGCCCGGACCGCCGAAGTCGGCCTGCGTGTAGTCCAGGCCGGTGTCGATCACGGCGACGTTGACGCCCTTGCCGGTGCGTCCGGTCTGGGTCCAGGCGTCGACGGCCTTCGTGTACAGGTCGCTCGCGGCGTTCTTCGGCGCGACGCCGTCGGCACCGGGCTTCGCGAGGTCGGGGTCGACGCCCGAGGGTGCGGCACCCGCCGACGTGCTCTGCTCGGGCTCGACGACCTTCTTCGGCAGCAGCGGGACGATGCTCAGCACGTCGGAGCGCTTCGCGAGCTCGGTGAAGGCCGCGACGTCGGCGACGACCGCGACGCCGGGGACTGTGTACTCGGTCGAGTACAGCTCGGCGGCCTTCCGGTCCGCACCCTTGACGGCGCTGAGGACCTTCGCGTTGGTCGAGCGGATCGTCGCGAGCCGGCTCTTCGCGGCGGACGACGGGGTCTTCGAGCGGGTGAGGTCGCCGCCCTTCGCCTGCGCGTCGACCTCGAGCGCGCCGGCGCCGGTCGTGCGGACGAACGCGCTGACCGTCTTGGTCGGGGACGCGTTCCGCAGCGGGGCGGAGAGCTTGAGGCCGGCCGAGGCGGCGGTGGCCGGTGCCGCGGAGGCCGCACCGCCGACGGCGAGTCCGCCGCAGGCCAGCGCCGCGACCGCGACGATCGAGGTCAGCAGTCGCGGGGAGCGGTACCGACGGGAAGGGATGGTGGGTGGTGTCGCACGTGGCACGCAGCACACTCCTGGGTTGTCCGAACTCCGGGTGAAGTCCTCATGAAGCTAAGTGCTCGCCCTCAGCACGGGGAGTCGGCAGTTCAGGGGACAGAACCTGTGGTTCTCCGAAGTTGCACACTAGTGTGCAGGTTACTACGATGGGTGCATGACCACCACCGATCGGCCCGCACGCGCGCCACGACGGGACGCGACCGAGAACCGCGCCGCCCTCGTCCAGGCTGCCCGGACCCTCCTGCAGGCGGATCCGGACGCGTCGCTCGAGTCGATCGCCGCGCACGCCGGACTGTCCCGACGTGCGATCTACGGACACTTCCCCTCCCGTGACGACCTCATGCGCGAGGTCGTGACCGGCGGAGCCGAGCGCATCCTGGCCGCGATGCCCAGCCGGGCCGCACTCGCCGACCTGCCCCCGGCCTCCCGACTGGCCGCGATCGCGGTGACCCTCTGGACCGAGGTCTCGCACGTCCGCTCGATGGCGGTCATCGCCGTCCGCGGACCCCTCGTCGAGACCGTCGCCACCGTGTTCGCCCCGCTGCGCGAGCAAGTCCGCGACGCGTGCACCCTCGGCATCGCCGACGGCACCATGCGCGACGACGTCGACGCCGCGACCCTCGGCCGCCTGGTCGAGGGCGCCTGCCTGGCGGTCCTCGACGAAGCCACGCGCTCCGCCACCCCGGACGACGCCGGCCGCCGGATGGTCGTCCTCTCCGCCCTCGGCATGGCGGGCGTCGACTGGCGCACCGCCCTGCTCGCTCTCCCCGCCACCCTCCCGGAGGACCCCGCATGACGCTCGAACTCGCCGCAGTCGGCATCGGCACCGGACCCGGCGCCGCGCTCCCCGCCGTCAGTGCCGTCGCGGCCCCAGGTCACCCGGGCATCGTCGCCGTCGAGACCGAGCAGGCACCCGTGCTGGCGTCCCTGGTCGCCGGCGGTCGGATGAAGCCCGACACCGGACGGGTCCTGCTCGACGGACACGACGACCCCGCGGGCATCCGCCGCTCGTTCGCCCTCGTCGACACCCCGGGCGTCGCCGAGCCGTTCCCGGTGATGAGCCTCAAGCGGATCGTGCACGAAGAGCTCGCGTTCGCCGGACGCCGGCCCTCTCGCGGCGACGTCGCGACCGTGCTCGACGAGCTCGGCATGACGAGCTGGACCGACACGCACGTGCAGCGCGTGCCGACGGACGTCCGCGTGCGGCTGCTCGCCGAACTGGCACTCCTGCGGCCCGACGTCACCGGGCTCGTGATCACGTCGCCGGAGCGGCACGGCGGGGCGGTCGCGGACTGGTTCGCCGTCGTCCGCGAGATCGCCCGACGTGGGGTGACCGTCGTGCTCGTGACCTCGAAGGCCGCGGCGGAGACGGCCTCGGCCCTGCTCGACACGATCGCCGACGAGCCGCTCGACGCCAGCGACGACACCAGCACCAGCACCAGCACCACCGAGGGTCCCGAGGACGCGACCCGGACCGGCGGGCCCGACACCGGCCTCCCGACCGACACCACCGACGCCACCGCTCCCCTGGAGACCCGCTCGTGACCATCCCCTCGCTCGTCCGCGCCGAACTCGCGCGCCTGACCGCCACCCCGCTCGCCCGCCTCGCGTTCATCGCGCTGATGTGCGTGCCGCTGCTGTACGGCGGCGCCTACCTCTGGGCCAACCGCGACCCCTACGCCAAGCTCGACCAGGTCCCGGCCGCGATCGTCGACCAGGACGCCGGCGCCACCCTCGACGGCGAACACGTCGACTACGGCAAGGACGTCGCGCAGCAGGCCATCGACGGCGGTGACTTCGACTGGAAGCGCACCACCGCCGCCGACGCCCGCTCCGGTGTCCGCAACGGCACCTACGACTTCGTGGTGACGATCCCGCACGACTTCTCGGAGTCCCTGGCCTCGGCGCAGTCCGACCACCCGAAGCGCGCCGAACTCGTGATGACGACGGCGGACACGAACTCCTACCTCGCCTCGACCATCGCGGAGCAGGCGGGCAAGACCATGCGGACGGCCGTCGCCGAACGCGTCGGGAAGGAGGCCGCCAGCACCCTGCTCGTCGGGCTCGCCGACGTGCGGGACAGCCTGGGTGACGCCGTCGACGGGGCGGGCAAGCTCGCCTCCGGTGCGACGACCGCCGCGAACGGGGCCGACACCCTCCAGGCCGGTACCGCGCAGCTCTCCGCCGGCGCCTCCACCCTGGCGTCGAGCACAGCCGCGCTGCCCGCGCAGACCGCGACGCTGAACTCCGGCGCGCAGCAGGTCGCGACCGGTGCCGCATCGCTCGCCACGGGCCTCCGGTCCGCGCAGCAGCAGACGGCCGCGCTGCCGGACCAGACCCGGGAGCTCGCAGACGGGGCGGCGCAGGTCGCGGCCGGCAACGCCGAGCTCGCGGAGCAGGTGGACGCGGCGAACACGACCGTGCAGGCGATCCAGCCGCTCGACGCGGACACCGTCATCGCCGACATCACGTCGAACCTGCCCGAGGGTGTCACCCTCACGCCGGAGCAGGAGCAGGCGCTCACCGCCACCGTGAGGTCGGCCGTGCAGCAGGCGAACAGCGCCGGGACGGACGCCCAGCAGCAGCTTCGCGACACCACGGCGAAGATCGACACGCTGAGCACCGGCGCGCAGCAGGTGTCGGCGGGAGCCGCGACGCTGGCGGACGCGGCACCGGCGCTCTCCTCGGGGATCGCGACCGCCGCCTCCGGGGCTTCGACCCTGTCCGACGGCGCCGCGCAGGTCGCCGGCGGGACGCAGGAGCTCGCCGCAGCGGCCCCGGAGTTGTCCTCGGGAGCGTCGCAGCTCGCCAGCGGAGCGGCTTCGGCCGACGCGGGTGCGAAGTCCCTCACCACCGGCCTGCACTCGCTCGAGTCCGGCTCCTCGGAACTGGCGTCCCAGCTGGACGAGGGACGGACCAAGATCCCGGCGTCGACCGCGTCCCAGCGGGCGTCGCAGGCGAAGGTCATCTCCGACCCGGTGAAGGTCGGCGACGACAACGTCGCCGCCGCGTCGAACTACGGCGCCGGCCTGGCTCCGTTCTTCATCTCGCTGGCCGCCTGGATCGGCATGTACGCGCTGTTCCTCATCCTCAAGCCGATCTCGAAGCGCGCGATCACCGCCGTCCGACGCCCGCTGCGTGTCGTGTTCGGCGGCTGGCTGACCCCGGCGCTCCTCGGAGTCGTGCAGATGGTGGCGCTGTTCCTCATCGTCCGGTACGCGCTGGACCTCGACGTGGTGCACGCCGGCGGGACGGTCGGGATCATGGTCCTGGCATCCGCGACGTTCGCGGCGATCATCATGACGCTCAACGTGCTGCTCGGCTCGGTCGGGCAGTTCCTCGGGCTGGTGCTCATGCTCATCCAGCTCGTCACCGCGGGCGGCACGTTCCCGTGGCAGACGCTGCCGGGGCCGCTCGCCGCGCTGCACTT
The DNA here is from genome assembly GCF_003234035.1 of Curtobacterium sp. MCPF17_031. NCBI lineage: Bacteria > Bacillati > Actinomycetota > Actinomycetes > Micrococcales > Microbacteriaceae > Curtobacterium > Curtobacterium sp. MCPF17_031. The sequence continues at coordinate 21,592 of NZ_QKSG01000019.1, forward strand.
CGCGCTGCCGATGACGTACTCCGTCGACGCGATCCGGCAGACGATGTACGGCGGGTCGCTCGCCACGGCCTGGAGCGACGCCGGCGTCCTGCTCTGCTGGCTGCTCGGGGCGCTGCTCGTGTCGTACCTCGTCACGGCGCGGCAGACGCGGACGCGGACGCTGCGCGACCTGCGGCCGAGCCTGATCGGCTGACCGGGGCGAACCGGGCCGGCCGAGCCGGCGAGCCGGCGGGCTGCGCACAACAGGAACCCGTCCGAACCACGCGATGCCGTGGTTCGGACGAGTTCTCGTTGTGCGGGTCCGAACGGCACCGGGCGATCCCGAGCGGGGCGGCCGGGAGATGCCTCGCGGCGCGTCCGGCGATGCCGCACCCGCCCCGGGGCGTGGAGCGCGACAGCGGTACCATCGTGGGGACGCACCCGGCGGGTGCGCAGCCGGAGGTCGAGGATGACGATGGGGAACACCAAGCCCGCGACGATCTACGACGTCGCCGCTCGCGCGGGGGTGTCGAAGTCGCTCGTGTCCCTCGTGCTGCAGCGTTCCCCGCGGGTGAGCGAGCAGCGTCGGGCAGCGGTCCTCGCGGCGATCCAGGAGCTCGACTACCGCCCTTCGACGGCGGCGGTGTCGCTCGCCGGCACCCGCTCCCGGACCATCGGCGTGGTGCTCGACGACTTCCGGAACCAGTGGTTCGTCGACCTGCTCACCGGCCTCCGCGAGTCGCTACAGGACCAGGGACACCGACTCGTCGTCGCGGACCGGTTCCTCAACACGGGGCTCGACGTCTCCCCCGTCGAGGGGTTCCTGTCCATGCGCGTCGAGGGTCTGGTGATCGCGGGCGAGCCGGACCCGGACCTCGTCGTCCCTGCCGGCACCCCGGTCGTCGTCGCCGGCGGACGGGCAGCGCTCCCGCGGGCCGACACCGTGGCGAACGACGACCTGGCCGGCGGACGCATGGCGGCGGAGCACCTCATCGGACTCGGGCACGTGCGGCTCGGCTTCGTCGGTGGGCACTCGGCGGCGAGCGACGCCCGACTCGAGGGATGGCGGGCCGCCATCGACGCCGCGGGTGCACGGCTTGCCGGGTCGGACACCGGCGTCGCCGCGTCGTCGGATGCGATCGGTTCGTCCGGCGTGCCCGGATCGTCCGGCGTGCCCGGTCCGTCCGAGACTGCCAGTCCGCCCGAGGTGACCGGTTCTTCCGACGTGACCGGAGTTGCCGTGGTGCTCACTGCCGACGTCACCGAGGAGACCGGGTTCACCGGGACGCACCGCCTCCTCGACGAGCACCCCGAGGTCACCGCGGTGTTCGCCGCGAACGACGTGACCGCGCTCGGCGCGATGTCCGCCGTCGCCGACCGAGGTCTGCGCGTGCCCGAGGACATCTCGGTGATCGGGTACGACGACACCCCGATCGCGGCCTCGAGGTACGTGGGCCTGACGAGCATCGACGACCGCAGCATCGACATCGGCCGGGGTGCCGGGGTGCGGCTGCTCGAACGGATCGCGGACCCGGGGCTGACCCCCACCGAGGTCCTGGTCGAGCCGCGCCTCGTCGCCCGCCGGACGACCGCCCCACGCTGACCGGACCCGAGACGGCAGTGTGCGCCGGAGGCCTGCGTCGACGGTCCGTACCCCGCTCTCGAGACTTCCTGACCGTGCTGGTACCTGAGCGGAACTAGGCTTTGCTCGACCCCTACCCGAGGGGTCACGTGGACGGAACACCCGAGTTCGAACCGACGTCTGCATCCTCTCCGGCGGCACGAGCACCCTCTCGTGTCGGACGCACTGGTCACCCTGCCCGTGCCCTCGCTGTGGGTCCCTGCCCACGGTGTCCTGATCGATGCTGCCTCGCCTGCCCGGGTGGCCCTCCTCGGAGTACCCGAACCCCTGGAGAACAGAACATGGCACGCATCCTCACCCGCACCATCGGCGGCGCCGCGGCCTCGATCATCGTCGGCGGCATCGCAGCCGTCGCGGTGACCGGAGTCGCCTCGGCACACACCCCCGAGGTGTCGGCATCGTGCACCCAGTTGCACGTCGCCCTCGCGAACTACCCGGGGAACTCGACGGTCGACGTCGTCCTCGACGACACCGACCACGGCACCGCGACCTTCGGCCCGAGCGCCTTCGACGACACATTCCCCCTCGACGCGACCCGCAAGCACACCTGGTCCGTCTCCGTGACGTCCGGCGACGGCGACCACGCTTTCGACAAGACGTTCAGCGGCAAGTCGACCGACGCGTGCCTCACGGTCGCACCCCCGGTCCCCACCCCGACCGGGTCC